>CAXMSM010000197.1:0-5765 GCA_964195655.1 uncultured Gammaproteobacteria bacterium
CCGCCATCCCCGCCATCCCCGCCACGACGCCGCTCGAATCGCCCGGTCTTGATCGCGGTGCGGGTAGCGCCACCGTCGTGAGCAGAATCAGCTCACCATCGTGAACAGCATGCTCCCGCAATGTCATCGAGGTATCGAGGAGTTCACCCCCGATGCGGGTCAGGAACCAGCGCTGTGGACTGGCTGCGGTGACCGGTCCGTCCAGTAGGTCCGATCCGGCCAGTCCGTCCAGGACAAGATCCACAATCGGCGGGATCAGCACGGCGACCGGACAATCAGTGGGCAGCACAAGGTCGACCGTTGAAGGGGTATCCGCACCGGCCGCTCGTGTCGCGTGGATGGCCAACCTGCACAACGTATCCGGCACCAAACCAACGTAGCTCGCCCCGCAGCGCCCTTCGTGCAGAATTTTTTCGGTTGCGGATGGAACCAGTTCAGTGGACGGTGCGTCTACTCACTAGTGGAACAGCGCGCCCGATCGTCTACCCGGCCCCCGGTGATGCCGGGGGGAAAAGTCGTTGTCGACTCACCTCCGGAATTGGCGAACCCCCGGGCGGTGAGCCCACTGGCCCGGCTGATGCCCGTGGCCATGATTGTCGCGATGGCAGGGATGGGCGCGCTCTACCTGACATCGGGTAGCGCTTCGGCCCGTAACCCCATGTTTCTGTTCTTCCCCGCCATGATGCTGGTGTCGGTCATCGGCACTCTCGTCCACGGCTCTAGAGGTACCGGCCGTGTGGGTGAGGTCAATGACCAGCGCGCCCAGTACCTGCGCTACCTCGAGGCCGTCGATAATTCGCTCGCGAACTGCGCCGGTGAACAACATGTGGCGTCTCACTGGGCCCACCCCGATCCCACCGCCCTGTGGACACTGGTCGGCGGTGACCGGATGTGGGAACGTACCGCAGACGACCCCCTCTTCTGCTTGGTGCGGGTCGGCGTGGGGGAGCAGCTGTCGGCCATTGCCGTGGTGGCGCCGAAACTGGAGGCCGACGATAGCGCCGACCCCGTCACCACCGGGGCTGCCCGCAGGTTGGTGGATCGCCGAACACTCGTCCGCGGGGTTCCGGTCGTGCTGCCCGTCCGGGCGGGGGCACCGGTCACCGTCGCCGGCGACCGCGGGGCGGCCCGCGCGGTGGTGCGCGCACTGGTGTGCCAGCTCGCGACGCTGCACCACCCCGCTCTCATCGGCATCGGCATCGACGCGAGGTCTGGGGCAGACCCCGAGGCCGCCTGGGAGTGGTTGAAATGGCTTCCGCACCACAGCGATTACCAGACGGCCCAGCATCGCGTGCTGATCGTCGACGGATCCGACGGGCCGCCACCGGCCGACGAGTCGACCGTCATCGAGATCCGCGCCGAGGATCCAGGAGCACCTGTCACGGTGCACACTGGTTCCGGCGAGCTGATCGTCGAATGTGATGAGCTGACTGTTTCAGCAGCTCTGGCATGCGCACGACGGATGGCGCGATACCGGCCGGTGCCGGGAACCCAGCAGCACCGGGGTCCGGCGGCGGATTGGCCGGCATTGATGAAGATTGAGGATCCCGAGCTGATCGATTTGGATCAGGCGTGGGCACCCCGGGCCGGGCGCGAACTGTTGAAGGTGCCTATCGGCATTGCCGAGGATGGCACCTTCGTCGACCTGGACATCAAAGAGGCCGCCGCGGGCGGCATGGGTCCGCACGGCCTGTGCGTGGGTGCGACGGGTTCGGGAAAATCGGAATTCCTGCGCACGCTCACGTTGGGCATGATCGCCACACATTCCCCCGAGACGCTCAACCTCGTGCTGGTCGATTTCAAGGGCGGCGCCACATTTCTGGGTCTGGAGAAGGCCCGGCATGTGTCAGCAGTCATCACCAATCTCTCCGACGAAGCGCACTTGGTATCGAGGATGCGCGAAGCGCTCTCCGGCGAGGTGCACCGTAGGCAGGAGATGCTCAGGGCTGCAGGCAACTGCATCAATATCGCCGAGTATGCGCGGGCCCGGGCGTCTGGCCGAGCCCTGATGCCGATGCCTGCCCTGTTCATCGTTGTTGACGAATTCTCCGAATTGCTCAGTCAACACCCCGACTTCGCCGAATTATTTGTGGCGATCGGACGGTTGGGCCGCTCACTGGGCATGCACTTGCTGCTGGCCAGTCAGCGACTCGACGAGGGCAGGCTGCGGGGCCTGGAAACCCACCTGTCCTACCGGGTGTGCCTGAAGACGTTCTCGGCGAGTGAGTCACGCGCGGTTCTTGGGGTAGCCGACGCCTACCACCTGCCGACACAGCCGGGGGCGGGTTATCTCAAGACTGCCGACGGTGCGATGAGCCGATTTCAGACGGCGTTCGTTTCGGGCGGATACACACCGCGACCGCATCCACCCGAGCCCGCCGATCGGCCTAGCGCTGAACTCTTTACGCTCGCGACCGCCGTGCGTCCGCCATGCGCGGCGCCGCCCCGGAGTGCAGCGATCCAGCAGCGCTCCTTGCTGGACACGGTGCTGCGCACGCTAGCCGGTCGCGGACCAGCGGCGCATCAGGTCTGGTTGCCCCCACTCAGTCGACCTCCTCGCCTCGAGCCACTGCTACTGGCTGAGGCCGCAGCTCACCTTCGGGTACCGGTCGGTCTGGTGGACTGCCCGTTCGAACAACGTCATGAACCACTCATCATCGAATTATCTGCTGCAGCAGGCAATGTCGCGGTCGTTGGTGCACCACGATCGGGTAAGTCGACGACCCTTCAGACGGTGGTAAGCGCCCTAGCCGCCACCCATGACGCTGATACCGTCCAGTTCTACTGCATGGACTTCGGCGGAGGTGCCTTGGCCACGCTTGCTGAACTGCCGCACGTCGGGTCGGTCGCCGGGCGCCGCGACGCGGACCTGTGCCGGCGCACGCTCGCTGAGCTGGAGTCGTTGCTGCGACACCGCGAGTCGGCCTTCCGGCATCTGGGGGTTGACAGTTTCGCCGAGTACCGCCGGCTGCAAAAGACCACACGGTCCGCGCATCCCAGGGCGGACGACCCCTATGGCGATGTGTTCCTGGTGATCGACGGGTGGGCGACGGTCCGCCAGGAGTTCGACGGCCTGGAGGCGCCGATCACCGCCCTTGCGGCGCAGGGACTCTCCTTCGGCATCCATGTGATGATCGGCGCCGCCCGCTGGGCGGACCTCCGGCCGGCACTGAAGGACCAGATCGGCACCCGGATCGAACTGCGGCTGGGCGATCCCGGCGATTCTGAGATGGATCGTCGGCGGGCCCGCGAGCTGGCCGACCGAGCGCCGGGCCGGGGTATCACCCGCGAGGGACGCGAGATGGCGATCGCCCTGCCCGACCCCGATCTGGCGCGTCGCCGGGACGGCTGCGCGGCACCGCCGGTCGAACTGCTGCCGGACCGGGTGAATCATTGCGCGGTCATTGCGAGGACCGCGCTGCCCCATCCCGATGAGGTGCTACTTGGACTCGGTGAACGCAACCTGACACCAGTCGCGTTGGACTTCGCCGAGCATCCTCACCTGCTGGTGCTCGGTGAGGGCGAATGTGGAAAGACGGCGTTGTTGCGCCTGCTCTGCACCGAGATCGTGCGGACCCGCAGCCCGGGTGAGGCGCAGCTGGAGATCGTAGACTTCCGCCGCACGTTGTTGGGTGTCGTCGAGTCCGACCACCTCACCGGCTACTCGGTGTCAGGCCCGGCGTTGACGTCGCGGATGTCGGCGCTGTCGGAACGGCTGCATGCCAGAATGCCCGACGAGCGTGTCACCCAGCAGCAGTTGCGGAACCGCTCCTGGTGGGATGGCCCGCACATCTATCTCATTGTCGATGACTACGACCTGGTCGCGGGCGCCACCGGCAATCCGCTGACGCCGCTCGCCGACTTCCTGCCGCACGCTAAGGATCTGGGGTTGCATGTCGTCGTGGCACGCCGCTCCGGTGGGGCTGCGCGGTCGATGTTCGATCCGGTCCTGGCCCGCCTGCGTGACATGGGTTGCTCCGGGCTGATGATGAGCGCCGCCCCCGACGAAGGCGTGTTGCTTGGCACCACCCGACCCACTCGGTTGCCCCCTGGACGCGGCACCCTCATTGTCCGGGGCCGACCCGACGAGTTACTCCAGGTCGGGTGGGTCGATCCGCCATGAACGCCAATGTTGTCGAGGTCGGCCCACAGACCGTCCGCGGTCGCGATTCCGCGCCACGAGACTGGATTTCGGTGGCGATGGAGTGCGTCGATGATGAGTTCGCGTTGCTCGAAGGCCGGCTCGTTGAGGTACGGCGGCTATGGAGTGACCTGCTGGAAGTGGTCGCCGGTGAGTGCCCTGAGACACTGGTGTTGGTCTTCCCGACCTGGTGGTCGTCAGCCCGCGTCCAGCTCGTTACCGATGCCGCGGACAGTTTCGCAGCTGAAGTTGTTGTGCTGCAACGAGCATCGACCCTGAGGGTGGACGGCGCGACCACCGTCGTCGAACTCTCCGAGGAGTTCGTCGTGATCGCAGCACCCGCCGCCGAGATCAAGGTGCTGCCCCGCCGGAAGTGCGACATCGCTGGGCATCTCGCCGCTGGGTATCTCGGTGTGGCGACCGAGGTACTGATCGACGTTCCCGCCGAGGTGTCACCGCCCCCGCCCGCGCTGACTGCGCGGCTGCGGGGCGACGGGATCCCGGTGGCCCACAGCGACCGGCAACGCATGGTGGGCGCAGTGAGTGCGGGATTGCCGGACCGTGGACTGCCGGATTCGGTCGGCGCCCAGGTGCGTTCCCGACGAATAGCCGCTGTGCTTGTCGGCGTCATGGTGGCGTTGGCGGCGGTCGGCGGCGGCTGGGCGGCGCAGGCATTGTCGGGGCAGCCACCTGCTGATCCGTCCACAGTGTTGCTGGTCGAAGGACGCGTCGCGGTCCGGGTGCCCGCCCGTTGGGCGGTCAAGCGCATCACCTCCGGACCTGGATCGGCGCGCCTACGGGTGTCGGCGCCTACCGGTGACTCGACCGCGCTTCACCTCACGCAGTCCGCCGGTGCCGCGTCGGCGACAATCGCCGAGGTCGCCGAAACGCTGCAGCACGCCCTCGACGCTGAACCGCCCGGGGTGTTCGCTGACATGGATGCCACAGGCAGCGTCGGAGGCAGGCCGGCGGGGACGTATCGCGAGCTGCGGGCAGGCAGTGAGACCAGGTGGGCGGTAGTGATCGAAGGTGCGATCCGAGTCGCCATCGGCTGCCAGGGGCCACCGGGACGCCCGGACATCATCCGCGACGCGTGTGTGCGCGCCATCGAGTCTGTTCACGTAGTGCGGTGAAAACCGAACGCTGACAAAGTAGCCCGCCGGGGAACCAAATCGGCAGCCGCCGCGTCCAAACCTATATACCGCTTCTCCACGACACGAAAGGATCGCGATGACGATTCCTCCAGACCCCACTGGTTCCACGCTCACCACCGACTTCGACCTCATGGTCTCGGTAGCGGGCAGCACCGACGCCCGCAACGAGGAGATCCGGGCGATGCTGCAGTCATTCATCGGCAGGATGAGCAGTGTGCCGCCGTCGGTGTGGGGTGGTGTGGCCGCGGCGCGCTTCCGTGATGTCGTCGAGCGCTGGAATGCCGAGTCGCTCAAGTTGAACGCCGCGCTGCAGCGCATCGCGGAGACGATCCGCGCCAACGAACGCATCCTGCGGGAGGCCAGCGATAGTCATTCGCAGCGCATCGGCTCCATCGCCGCCAACCTCTGAGGAGCACCCCTGATGGACCCCACCTTGTCCTACAACTTCGGCGAAATCGAGTACACCGTTC
>CAXMSM010000198.1:0-10270 GCA_964195655.1 uncultured Gammaproteobacteria bacterium
ACCTTGGTCAGGCCGGTGCGTAGCGGGTTTTGTCCGGTGATGAACGCGGCTCGGCCGGCGGTGCAACTCTGCTGGGCGTAGAAGTCGGTGAATTCAATTCCCTCGCGGGCGATGCGGTCGATATTCGGGGTCTGATACCCCATCGCGCCGCGGTTGTTGTGGCTGATGTTGTACCAGCCGATGTCATCCCCCCAGAGGACCAAAATGTTGGGCTTTCCCGCCTCCGCCATCAGCATCCTCTCGCTCATTTGAACCATTTCGCGCAACTCCTCCACCTTATCGGGGCCTTGGCTGGGGGAGCACCGTCTTGTTCTTCGGTCACGCCAGGAGGTCCCCTGTGACGCCAGGGTCGCCGCCTTCTTCTCTGCATGGGCGGGCCAACTAAGCTGCTCACCCGATGTCTGCACTCGATATCCTGACCGACTGGCCGGTCCCCAACGTCGCCGCGGCGGTGGTGGGGCCGTCTGGGGTTTTGGACAGCCATGGCGACACCACCCGCCGCTTCGCGTTGGCCTCGATCACCAAACCTCTGGCCGCCCGCGCAGCGCAGGTGGCCGTCGAGGAAGGCGCCGTGGAACTCGACACCGAAGCTGGCCCGCCTGGTTCGACCGTGCGTCACTTGCTGGCCCATGCCGCGGGCTATGAGATGCACTCGGCCAAGGTGCTCGCCGAGCCGGGTACTCGGCGGATCTACTCCAATTACGGCTTTGCGATGCTCGCCGACGTACTCGAGCGGGAATCGTCGATCGCGTTCGAGGCGTACCTGGGGGAGTCCGTCCTCGAGCCGCTCGGGATGGCCGACACCGTCCTCGACGGCGGAGCACAGGCTGCAGGGTATGGGGCGACTTCGACTGTTGATGACCTCGCGGCGTTCGCGGGCGATCTGCTGGTGCCGGTCACCGTGTCCGGGGAGATGCACCACGAGGCCACGACCGTGCAGTTCCCGGGACTCAACGGTGTGTTGCCCGGCTTTGGGGTGCAGCGGCCCAACGACTGGGGACTGGGATTCGAGATCCGGAACGGTAAATCGCCGCACTGGACGGGCAAGACGAACACGGCCCGCACCTATGGTCATTTCGGTCAGTCGGGGACGTTCCTCTGGGTCGATCCGAACGCCGATCTGGCGCTCGTCGTGCTCACCGACCGGGATTTCGGCGCATGGGCGCACACGGTGATGCCGGCGCTATCTGATGAAGTCCTGAGAGAATCCAGGCCGGACTAGCGCAACATCCGTCCCACAAGGCACAATGGTCTCGCAAGACACATGCAGCTACAACTACATCTCTGTACACATCGTTTGCCTACTCGGTAGATCACCAGGTCGTTGGGGAAGACGTCCCTCGTGGAGCCGAAGGAGCAGAAGATGCGTGCAGCGAACCAATTCGCCGACGTGGCGACGGGCGTGGTGTACATCCACGCCTCACCCGCGGCGGTGTGCCCGCACGTCGAGTGGGCATTGTCGTCGACCCTCTCAGCCAGGGCGAACCTAAAGTGGACCCCGCAGTCCGCAATGCCTGGGCAACTACGCGCGGTCACCAACTGGGTCGGGCCGGTCGGTACCGGAGCCCAGCTGGCGAACGCGCTGCGCTCGTGGTCGGTGCTGCGCTTCGAGGTGACCGAGGATCCCAGCAGTGGGGTCGACGGGCACCGCTGGTGCCATACCCCGCAGCTCGGTCTTTGGAGCGGCGCGATGAGCGCCAATGGCGACGTGATGGTGGGCGAGATGAGGTTGCGCACCCTGATGGCATCGGGCGCGGACACTCTTTCCGTGGAGCTGGACTCCGTATTGGGCACCGCATGGGACGACGCGCTCGATTCCTACCGCGACGGCGGGGCAACCGCCGAGGTCAGCTGGCTCAACAGGGGAGTCGGGTAGGAGCTAGCGCGCGGGTCGCAGGATTTTCAGCGCGCCCGGTACAGCGGATACTTCGACAGGCAGCGGGCAGACATACTCACCGTCGGCGTAGGCCGTCATGTTGGGTGAGTCAACCGTGATCGTGCGGGCCCGCGCGGTCTGCACCTCGGGGAGGTCGACATGCTTGCCCTTGAACACGGTCGGAAACAGGCGGACAAGCCGGGTACGCGACGCGGAGGCGACCATCGTCACGTCGAGCAGCCCGTCGGTTGGGTCGGCATCCGGACAGATCAGCATCCCGCCGCCATAGCTGCGGGTGTTGCCGAACGCGGCCAGGGTGAGATCGGTGACCAGTTCTTCCCCGCCGTCGAACGACAGCCGGAACGGAAGCAGTCGCAGCTTGGACATTTCGGCGACTATGGCCAGGTTGTAGCGCATCCGGCCGTGTGGCCACCGCATCCGGTTCGTCCTGTCGGTGACCAGGGAGTCGAAGCCAGTGGCCATCACGGTACCGAACCACTTTTCCGTTCCGTCGGCGCCTTTGACGTGACCCAGGTCCACGGTCTCGACACGGCCGTCGGCCACGCAGTCGGCAACAATGTCGGCCGCGGCTTCGGGATCTTTGGTCGGAATCCGGAACTCCCGTGCGTGGTCGTTGCCCGTGCCTGCCGGGATGATGGCCAGCGGTATCCCGGTTTGTGCGAGCACCTGTAGCGCCAGCGAGATGATGCCGTCGCCGCCGACAACCACCAGCGCGTCCATACCGCGATCGAGGGCACCGTTGACGAGCCGCCGCGCGTGCTCAGCGTCTGTGCCCGCGATGGCAACGACATCGACGCCTCGTCGGTGCAACTGCGCGATGGCGCGCTCGGCTGCGTGTGGCGCGCTGCCATGCCCCGATGCGGGGTTGGTCAGCACCGTGACGCGAGCGCCCTCGGTCATGGAATCAGCTTGCCCGGGTTGAGGATTCCAGCCGGATCAAGCGTCGCCTTGACAGCCCGCAGTACCTGCACGCCGACCTCGCCGACCTCGTTGCGCATCCACGGCATGTGGTCGGCGCCGACGGCATGATGGTGGGTGATGGTGGCGCCGACCCGCACCATCGCATCGGAGGCGGCGGCCTTGGCTGTGCGCCACTGCTCGATCGGGTCGCCGCGCTGGGCCGCCACGACGGTGAAGTACAGCGACGCCCCGGTGGGATACACATGCGAAATATGACATAACACCAATGCAGGTGTCCCGGACTCGGCGAGTGCGCTGGTGAGCGCCTCGGTGACAGCGGCCTTGAGGTTGGGTACGTTCGACCAGTTTGTTGCGGTCTCCAGGGTCTCGCAGAGGGCCCCGGCCGACAGCAATGAGTCCCGCAGGTACGGGGCATTGAAACGGCCGTGCTCCCACGCGCGTGCCGGGCCGTCACCCAGCGAGGTGCCGCCGCTGGCCTCCAGTAGCGCCCGTGTCTCGGAGTGGCGGCTCGCTACATGCGCTTCGGTGCCCTCGAACGCCGTGATCGCCAGGCATCCTCCGGTCAGCTGCTGCTCGCCGATATTGTCGCTGGTTGCGAGGTTGACGCCGGTCTCAGCTTCATCCGACAGCCGGATCACTGTTGGTCCGGTGCCGGTCTGCACAACCGCGCGTAGGGCGTCGGCGCCGGTAGCGAAGTCGGGAAACGACCACGCCTCGTAGCGGGTGGCCGCCGGGGTCGGATGCACCCGGACCCGCACCCGGGTGATGATTCCGAAGGTGCCCTCCGAGCCCATGAGTAGCTGGCGCAGGTCGGGGCCGGCCGCGGATTCCGGGGCACGCCCCAGGTCGAGGATGCCCGTCGGGGTGACGGCCCGCAGGCCGCGAACCATGTCGTTGAACCGGCCGTACCCCGCGGAGTCTTGACCAGAGGAGCGAGTCGCGGCGAATCCACCGATGGTGGCGAATAGGAAGCTCTGCGGAAAGTGGCCGAGGGAGAAGCCGCGCGCGCCGAGCAGCTGTTCGGCATCGGGCCCGCTGAGGCCTGCCCCCAGTTCGGCCTCCCCGGATACCTCGTCGAGGGCGTGCAGTTCGTTCAGTCGGCGCAGATCCAGCGACACTACCGCCTTGAAGTCGCCACGCACCGGGTCCAGCCCACCGACGACGCTGGTGCCGCCTCCGAACGGGACGACAGCGATGCTGTGTTCAGTGCAGAACTCGAGGATCTTGGCGATCTCATCTTCGCTGCCGGGTAGCAGCACTGCATCTGGTGCGTCCTGGACACCGAAATCCCTGCGCCGCAGTAGATCCAGAGTCGATTTACCGCCTGCGCGCAGCAGTCGGCCATGGTCGTCGAGGGTGAGGTTCGCGGCACCGACGATCGTGCTCAGCCCGTCGCGATCGGACTGAGACAACGCCGATGGTCGAAGCCGAACCTGGTCGGCGCTGGGGTGGTCGGCGCCCTGCCCCTCGATACCGAGCGCTTGGCTGAGTAGGGCGCGGATGCCATCGGACAGAGGTTTGGCCGCGTCTGGGTCACCCCAGGCGTTCCATTGCATGGGGGGGTCGACCGGATGGGCATCGGCAGCAGTCATGCGTTACAGTATTACAGAACATGTCAATCCGTAACTCTGAAAGCCGTAACTCTGAAATCAGCGTCGAGAAGAAAATTCTCGACGCGGCTGCAGAATGCGTCCTCGCGTACGGCGTCGAGCGGACGACGATGACCGAGATCGCGCGGCGCGCACAGGTCAGCCGTCCGACCATCTACCGGCGCTGGCCTGATATCCGTTGGGTGATGGCCGAGCTCCTGACCGTCCGTATCGCCCGTGTGCTCGAAGAGGTCCCCGATCGCGGTGTCGGACGCGAGGCGTTGGTCGACCGTGTTGTCGCTGTCGCCGAGCGTCTGCGTAATGACGAGATCGTGATGTCGGTGATCATCAACGCGCCGAGCCTGGCCATGGTGTACATCGCCGAACGGCTCGGCACCAGCCAGAAAATCCTGCTCGATGCACTCGCTGAGGCGATCAAAGCGGCGCAGCGCGACGGTAGTGCAAGACTGGGCGACCCGCATCAAATGGGGGCTATGTGCCTACTCATCACCCAGTCAACCATCCAGTCGGCGCAGATGGTCGAAGCGCAACTCGACAGCAGGGCGCTCAATTTTGAACTGGCACACTCACTGAACGGATACCTGAAAACATGAGCAGTACAACGGCTCTGAATGCTTCACGGCGCGCGCAGGAACTGGCTGCGCTTGCCGACGGCGGTGCCGTCGACCTCATCGTGATCGGTGGCGGCATCACCGGGACGGGGATCGCCCTGGACGCTGTGACCCGTGGCCTGTCGGTCGCGTTGGTGGAGAAGCACGATCTGGCGTTTGGGACCAGCCGATGGAGCTCGAAGCTGATTCACGGCGGGCTGCGCTACCTGGCCACCGGCAACGTCGGTATCGCCCGGCGCAGCGCCGTCGAGCGTGGAATTCTGATGACGCGCAACGCGCCGCACCTCGTGAGTGCAATGCCGCAGCTAGTTCCGCTGCTACCTGAGATGTCCGCCGCCTCACGGACGCTCGTGCGGTTCGGGTTCGCAGCGGGTGACGGGTTGCGCAAACTAGCGGGCACCCCGGCATCCACGCTGCCCAGATCCCGCCGGATCGATGCGCAACGTGCCGTCGCCCTGGCGCCGACCGTGCGCCGGAGTGGCCTCGACGGTGGACTGCTGGCCTACGACGGGCAGCTCATCGATGATGCCCGGCTGGTCACCGCTGTAGCCCGAACCGCAGCACAGCACGGCGCCAGGATTCTCACCCGCGTCGCAGCATCGAATGCGACGCGCACGTTGGTCACACTGACCGACACGCTCACCGGGGAGTCAATGGAAGTCACCGCCCGCGCGGTCGTCAACGCCACGGGGGTGTGGGCCGGCGAGGTCGACGACTCCATCGCGCTCCGGCCCAGCCGCGGAACCCATCTGGTGTTCGACGCGGAGGCGTTCGGCAATCCCACTGCGGCACTGACTGTGCCGATCCCCGGTGAGATCAACAGGTTCGTGTTCGCGATGCCCGAACAGCTCGGCAGGGTGTATCTGGGGCTGACCGACGAGGATGCCCCCGGGCCGATTCCCGATGTGCCGCAGCCAACTCCGTCGGAGGTTTCGTTCCTGCTCGACACGGTCAACACCGCGCTGGATACTTCGCTCGGCACCGACGACGTCATCGGTGCCTACGCCGGCCTTCGGCCGCTGATCGACATCGGGACAGGGCGTACGGCCGATGTCTCCCGCGAGCACGCGGTCGTCGAGTCTCCTTCCGGCGTCATCAGTGTGATCGGCGGCAAACTCACCGAGTACCGGTACATGGCCGAGGACGTGGTCGACCGTGCCGCCACACTGCGGGGTCTGACCACGGGCGGGTGCCGGACCCGCAACCTTCCGTTGGTCGGGGCTCCATCGAATCCTGTTGCGGCACTTCGCTCACCTGCCGAACTTCCGGGTTCACTGGTGGCCCGGTTCGGCGCCGAGGCGCCCAACGTGATTGCGCGGGCGGGCTGCGATCGACCGACCGAGCGGGTGGCTGATGGAATCGACGTCACACGTGCGGAGTTCGAGTATGCCGTCAGCCACGAGGGTGCGCTCACGGTCGACGACATCCTGGACCGGCGTACCCGCATCGGACTTGTGGCCGGAGACCGCGCGCTGGCGGAAGCCGTGGCCGAAGAGTTCGTGCGCTGACCTCGCGCTCAGAGGGGGCTTCGCGCTCTGAGCTGAGAGGGGGGCTACAGCGGGATGTTCTTGTGGCGGCCGCGGCGGGCGGGTGCCTCGGCCAGCGCCTGGGTCAGCACGCTGCGGGTGTGCGCCGGGTCGATTTTCGCGTCCACGACGCCGATGTCGATCGCCGAGTCGACGCCACCCGCCAGCTTCTCGTGTTCGACGGCCAGCTCTTCGTGCAGCGCCTCGCGTTCCTCGTGGGCGGTGGCGGCCAGCTTCTTCTTGTGCAGGATGCCGACTGCTGCCTTGGCGCCCATGACGGCGACCTCGGCCTCCGGCCACGCGAACACCTTGGTGGCGTTCAGGGAGCGCGAGTTCATCGCGATGTAGGCACCGCCGTAGATCTTGCGGGTGACCAGCGTGACCCGAGGGACCGATGACTCGCCGAAGGCGTGCAGCAACTTGGCGCCACGACGCACCACGCCGCCCCATTCCTGGTCCACGCCGGGTAGGTAGCCGGGCACATCCACGATGACGACCAACGGAATGCCGAAGGAATCACACAGCCGCACGAAACGTGCTGCCTTCTCCGCGCTTTCGGAGTTCAGGCAGCCGCCGAGTCGCAGAGGGTTGTTGGCCAGCACGCCAACAGTGCGCCCCGCCAGTCGGCCCAAGCCGACGACCATCGACGGGGCCCACCTGGCCTGGAATTCCTCGAACGGTGCCCCTCCATCTTCTGGGCTGTCCAGCAACGCTTCGACGAGCGGATGCACGTCATAGGCGCGTCGCGACGACTCGGGCAGCAGTGCCTTGAGGTCGGTGTCGCCGGCCTCGGCTCTGCTGCGATCAAAGTGGCCCTGCTGGCAGAAGTAACTGACCAGCCGCCGGCCACGGGAGTACGCGTCGAGTTCGTCGTTGGCCACGATGTGGCAGACGCCGGATTTCTTATGGTGGGTGTCGGGACCGCCGAGGCTCGCCATGTCGACATCCTCACCGGTCACGCTGCGCACCACGTCGGGCCCGGTGACGAACACCCGGCCCTCGGGAGCCATGATCACAACGTCGGTCAGTGCTGGGCCATAAGCCGCGCCGCCGGCGGCGAAGCCGACTACCACCGAGATCTGCGGCACGTACCCAGATGCCCGGATCATCGCCTCGAACACGAGCCCGACGGCGTGTAGCGCCTTGACTCCCTCTGCCAGTCGCGCACCGCCGGAGTGCCAGATCCCGACGATCGGGCTCTGCTCTTCGATTGCGAGGTCGTAGGCATCGACAATGTGCTTGCAGCCCTCCACGCCCATGGCGCCACCCATGACGGTGCCATCGGTGCAGAACGCGACGGTTCGCACGCCGTTGACGGCGCCGGCCGCGGCCAGTATCCCGGAGCGGTCACGTTCGTGAAGCAGCTCGACCGTGCCGTCGTCGAAGAAGGCGGAAAGGCGCAGCAGTGGATCACGCGGATCCAGTGATTCGTTCAGTGCGTCGGCGGCCAGCCCATCCTCAATCGTAGTCATGTGTTCTCCTGCCGTTTCAGTACTTGCCGAAGGCGAGTGCGACATTGTGCCCACCGAATCCGAACGAATTGTTGATCGCGTACTTGAGGGCTCCGGTTCGCGGTTGCCCCGACACCACGTCGAGATCGATCTCGGGATCGAGATTCTTCAGGTTCAACGTGGGCGGGACGACGCCGTCGCGCAACGCCAACAACGTAAGGATCGACTCGACCGCGCCGACCGCACCGACTGAGTGGCCCAGTGCGGACTTCGGTGCGTACACCGCGGGGCGATGTGTGCCCATCGCGTTGTTGATGGCTTTGCACTCGGCGACGTCGCCGACGCTGGTGCCGGTGGCGTGCGCGTTGATGTGGTCGATATCGGTGGGGGAGAGACCGGCGAGCTGAATGGCGCGCGTAATGGCATGGCCGGCCTGCTGACCGCTGGGGTCCGGCGCCACGATGTGGTAACCGTCGGAGGTCACGCTCGCGCCCATAAGGCGTCCGAGAATGTTGGCACCCCGCGACTTTGCATGAGCTTCGGTTTCGATGACGAGCAACGCGCCGCCCTCGCCGAAAACGAAACCATTTCGATCCCTATCGAATGGCCGGCATGCGCCGGCCGGGTTGTCGTTGGTGGTGGACAGCACGATCCGCATCTGGGCGAAACCCGCGATGGGTACCGCTTCGATCTTCGTCTCGACGCCGCCACAGATCGCGATGTCGGCCTCGCCCAGCACCATGTTGCGCCAGGCGTGGGCGATCGCCTCCGACCCCGATGCGCAGGCAGAGATCGAGGTCAGCACCCCGGCCTTGGCTTTCCGTTCGAGCCCGACGGCGGCCGCCGCCGAGTTGGGCATGTACATCTGCACTGCCAGCGGGGACACGCCGCGCATCCCTTTGGCCCGCAACGCCTCGTAGGCAAACAGCAATTCCTCACTGGACCCCATGCCAGTGCCGATCGACACCATCAGGCGTCGGGTGTCGACCTCGGGTGCGCCGGCGTTCTCCCACGCACGGCGGCTGATGACAGTCGACATTTTCTGTAGGTAGGACAACCGTCGAAGTTCGATTCGGGTCAGTTCCCCGTCGAAGTCCTCGAGTAGATGGCCGCCGATTCGCACTGGAAGGTCGTACTGCTCGACGAACGGATCATCGAGCGTGCGGATCCCGCTTTGCCCGTCGAGCAGGCCCTTCCAGGTCGACTCGGCGTCGGTCGCCAACGACGTCGTCATCGCGATGCCCGTAACGACGACGTCGGGGAAACCGTTACCTGTTGTCAGCGGTGTCATTGGTGCTGCCGTGTATCCCTTCCCCCGCGGGGTCCTCCTCAGTAACGTCCGAACGCCAGCGCGACGTTGTGCCCGCCGAATCCGAACGAATTATTGATGGCGTACTGGTAGTCGCCATATCGAGGCTCACCCGCCACGACATCGAGATCGATCTCGGGGTCGGGTGTCTCGTAGTTAAGCGTCGGCGGGATCACTCCGTCACGTAGCGCCAACACGGTAAGGATGGACTCAAGCGCGCCGACAGCGCCGATCGAATGTCCCAGTGCCGATTTCGGTGCATAGACCGCGGCATGCTCGACGCCGGCAACCCGGATGGCATTGGCCTCCGCGGTGTCGCCAATCGAGGTCGACGTGGCGTGCGCGTTGACGTGCTGGATGTCCTTGGGGGACAAGCCGGCCGTCTCCATCGCCCGCTTCATCGCGTGGCCGGCCCGCAGACCGTCCCCCGCCGGGGCCACCATATGAAACGCATCCGATGAGATCCCGGCGCCCATCACCCTGGCCAGTGGCTTGGCGCCACGAGCCAAGGCATGCTCCTCAGTCTCGATGACCATGAGCGCGCCGGCTTCGCCGAAGACGAACCCGTCCCGGTTCTTGTCGAAGGGCCGCGACGCGGCTTCTGGATCGTCGTTGCGGGTCGACATCGCGCGCATCATCGAGAACGCTGCGATGGGCAGTGCCTCGATGGTGCCTTCGACGCCGCCGCAGACAGCGATGTCTGCGTCACCCATGACGAGCTGACGCCAGGCGTGGGCGATACCCTCCGACCCCGATGAGCAGGCCGACACTGGGGTGATCACCCCGGCGCGGGCGCCCAGTTCCAGACCCACGACGGCAGCGGCACCGTTGGGCATAACCATCTGAACGGCGAGGGGGGACACCTTGCGGGGCCCGCCCTGGTTCATCGCGTCGTACATCTCGACGATTTTTTCGCCGCCACCGAGTCCGGTGCCGATCACGACC
>CAXMSM010000199.1:0-8686 GCA_964195655.1 uncultured Gammaproteobacteria bacterium
TGGGGAGACAACGCCGCTACTTCATGGTGGGGATGACGAATTCGGCGCCATCCTTGATGCCCGACGGCCAGCGCTCGGTGACGGTCTTGACCTTGGTGTAGAACTTGATCGACTCCGGACCGTGTTGGTTGAGATCACCGAAACCGGACCGCTTCCAGCCGCCGAAGGTGTGATAGGCCACCGGAACCGGGATGGGGACGTTGACGCCGACCATGCCGACCTGGACGCGGGAGACGAAGTCACGGGCGGTATCGCCATCGCGGGTGAAGATCGCCACGCCGTTGCCGTACTCGTGCTGAGACGGAAGGGTCAGCGCTTCTTCGTAATTCGCAGCCCGGACGATGCACAGCACCGGACCGAAGATCGCGTCGGTGTAGATGGACATCTCGGTGCTGACATGGTCGAAGAGGGTGGGCCCGATGAAGTAGCCGCCCTCCAGGCTGGCATCGCCGAACGTCAGCTCGTCGGTGGCGCGTTCCCGGCCGTCCACGACGAGTTCGGCGCCGGCTTCCACCCCCTGGCCGATGTAATCGCGGACCCGGTGCAGCGCCGCCTCGGTGATCAGCGGCCCATAGTCGGCCTTGGGATCCAGGCTGTGACCCACCCGGAGCTGGTTGACCCGCTCGATAAGACGCGCGCGGAGGCGGTCGGCTGTTTCTTTACCGACCGGTACCGCGACGCTGATCGCCATGCAGCGCTCGCCGGCACTGCCGTAGCCCGCACCGATGAGCGCGTCGACGGCCTGGTCGAGGTCGGCGTCGGGCATCACGATCATGTGGTTCTTGGCCCCGCCGAAGCACTGGGACCGTTTCCCGTTGGCCGCCGCCGTGGAGTAGATGTACTGCGCGATATCGGAGGAGCCGACGAAGCCGACGGCCTGGACCTCGGGGTGGGTCAGGATCGCGTCGACGGCTTCTTTGTCGCCCTGGACCACCTGGAAGACACCGGCGGGCAGGCCGGCCTCCGAGAAGAGCTCGGCCAGCCGCAGTGGAACCGAGGGGTCGCGCTCCGAAGGCTTGAGGATGAACGCGTTTCCGCACGCCAGTGCCGGGCCGGCTTTCCACAGCGGGATCATCGCCGGGAAGTTGAACGGGGTGATGCCGGCGACCACCCCCAGCGGCTGACGGATCGAGTAGACGTCGATGCCGCTGCCGGCGTCCTCGGTGAACTCACCTTTGAGTAGGTGCGGGATGCCGATGGCGAACTCGATCACCTCGATGCCACGCTGAACGTCGCCCTTGGAGTCCGGAATGGTCTTCCCGTGCTCGAGGGAGAGCAGTTCTGCCAGTTCATCGGTGTGCTGGTTGACCAGGTCGACGAACTTCATCATCACCCTTGCCCGACGCTGCGGGTTCCAGGAGGCCCACTCCTTTTGCGCCTCGACGGCTGTGGCCACCGCGGTGTCGACATCGGCCGCGCTGGCCAGTACGACCTGCGCCTGAACCTCGCCGGTGCTCGGGTTCAGCACATCAGCAGTGCGGCTGGACTGCAGCTCGCTGCGTTTGCCACCGATGAAGTGGGGAATTCGGGTGATCATGGTTGGTCCTCTCGCCGCTAGATAGTTGGATATCCTAGTAATATGACGACGGCGTTGACAAGGACGCGCGTCGACAAGACGGTGGGTGCCTCACGAAGTTTGAGCGCGTGGCCGCGAGACGGCAGGTAGCCAATAAGCTGCGGATTCAATACCGCAGGGCACCGAAAGTCCGCTGGTGATCTCGACAAGCCCTTCGCGACCGAGCAGGCGTTGGCTGAGCTGGAAGCGATGAGTGCCGCGACGGTGGATCGTAACGCGATCAGTATCCGTACCCGCTCCGATGAGGCATCCGATGCTCCGGGGTGATCGAGGCCGGTGCCGTGGCCCACTGCGGCTGAACTTCCTCAACGGTGAGTTACAGGTCGCGCAGCCCTGCTGGCCATATTGCCCTACCGTGTGGCATACCTAGTATCGGAAGATAGACCTACCGAACGGTAGGGCAATATCTAGGGGCGAGCGCTAAACCTAAACGCAAGCCCAAGGCCGATACTGAGGAGTTAAACCTGATGAAGCACTCGACGTTGAGAACGCCGATAACTACGGCACTTGCAGTCGCCGCCGTTGCCGGGGCATTCTTCGTGTTACCGACACCCCCCAAGCGAATGCCGACGTGCACGTCGAAAACCACGTGTCAATGAGCGATTGTGCCGGCGGTCCCGACGGCGCCCTACTGCCGGGTTATGGCGGTGCCTGCGTGACCGGCTCGGACGATGCGTCCGCCAGCGTGTCGTTGCCGGGTGCCGGTGCCGCCGCGCTGCCAGCGGTGGCAGTGGCTGGGGCTGCTGCAATCCCTGCGCTCAAGAGCGGCCGTTTTAACGGCGGGGATCACCACCTGCCTCACCCCCACCCTCACCCTCACCTGCGGCGGTAGCGGTACCGTGGCGGCGCCGACGACGATCTGCGCAGGCCGACCACTGGGGGCAGGCACCACGCCCAGCGCCACCCGCATCGAGCAGCTCGTCGACGCCATTCGATCGGGCGTACCGGTCAGCGGTTCGGGGCCTTGGCCCATCGGGCGCGTTGATGCCGGATGCCGTCGATGACGCTTTCGAGCGCTGAGCTGATGCGCGCGCGCTCATCCGTCGCAAGAAGGTCAAATTGAAGACCGCGCAGTTGCGCGAGCAACAGTGTTGCGAAGTCGCCGGCCTCGTCGCCGGGGCACCCAGCCAGCAGAGCGTGGCGGCGAATAGTTGCGATCCAATTGGTGACAATGCGGTCGAGGAACGCGCGGTGCTCGTCTGGGTTACGCACTGCTTGCCCGTAGGCTTCGAAAAGCAGTCGAGACCGGCGGTCACCCTCTGGCTCGGTCCATCGCCGCCATAGCGTCCGAACCAACGCCTCGACATCATCAGCGCCATCGTCAGCGCCGAAGTGATCTGGGATCGGTAGTTGGGTGCCGATCGCGCCAAAGATTTCGACCAAGAGTTGGTCCTTGGTACCGAAGTGGTGGCGCAACGTGACATGCGAAACGCCCACTGCGGCGGCCAGTGTGCGAAACGACATTCCGCTGATCCCGTGCTCCAACACATGGGCCATGACCGCGTCGAGGATTTCGCCGCGTCTGTTCTGATACCGCAGCCGTCGGCCATCCACACGTTGACCGTTGCCATCGTCGGACATCATTGCGTTCGCCCTCGCTTCGCTCGCTTCCCAGCCGTCCTTGATAGTAGCTCTACCGAATGGTCGAAGTATTTCGATCTACCAGTCTGGTAGAGAAATTCGCAAAAGGAAGGCCTCACTTCGGCTCGCGCTGTCGTTCACGATTTGCATAAGCCGGGCCAGCATCGCCTTCATTTGAAGGACCATATGACATTCCCCCAAGACCGTGGAGGCGTCAGCTACAACGAGTAGCGATGTCAGAGAAACGGAAGAAGCAACGAGCCGCTGCAGCCCAGACGAGTCTATGGCGATCCACGGTCGCGGCGCGGCTGACCGATGAACGCGCGGGTGTCTTCCCAACTGGGCAGTAGTCCAGACGCTTGCACCTGGTCCAGGGTGGGTGCGGTCGCATCGCGTTCGGACAGCTCGAATTCATCGACTGCCGGCCACTCGATGCCTAATGCCGGATCGGTGGGGCAGATTGTCTGCTCGCGGTTGGGGTCGTAGGGAGCCGAGCACAGGTAGATCACCGTCGTGTCGTCCTGTAATGCGAGAAACCCGTGGGCCAGACCCTCGGAGATGTACACCGACCCGCGATCCGCGGCGTCGAGCAGCGCTGCATCCCACTGCCCGAAGGTCGGCGAACCCACCCGGATATCAACAACCACATCGAACACCGACCCGTGCACGCAGGTCACATATTTGGCTTGGCTTGGCGGATGCTGGGCGAAATGCAGGCCCCGAAGGACCCCCGCCGCAGACACCGAGCAGTTGGCCTGCTGCAAATCAAAGCGGTGCCCCGCAAACGCGGTGAAATCGGAGTCGGTAAACCATTCGAAAAACGCCCCTCGCCGATCCGCGTGCAGTTGCGGAGTGATCGCCCAGGCTCCGGGAACAGACAGCTCGCGAACCTTCATCTCACTGACCGCGTTCTTCGTATTCGGCCTCTACGGCCTCTTTCAACGGGCCCCACCAAGCCTCATTGCGGCGGTACCAGTCGATGGTGGCGCGGAGGCCGTCTTCGAAGTCGATGTGCTCTGGCTCCCAACTCAATTCGGCACGCAGAGCGGACGGATCGATCGCGTACCGCAGATCGTGGCCCGCCCGGTCGGTGACGTGGTCGAAATCGTCAGCGGTTCGTCCCATCAGTTGCAGGATCGCGCGCATCACCCCCAGGTTGTCGTGTTCGCCTTCGGCCCCGATCAGATAGGTGCGGCCGATGGCGCCGTCGGCGAGGATCCGCCAGACCGCACTGTTGTGGTCATCGACATGGATCCAGTCGCGAACGTGGGCGCCGCTGCCGTAGAGCTTGGGGCGTCGGCCGGTCAACACATTGGTGATCTGGCGCGGGATGAACTTCTCCACATGCTGGTAGGGGCCGTAGTTGTTGGAGCAGTTCGAGATCGTCGCCGCCACGCGATACGAGCGCACCCAGGCACGGACCAGCATGTCGGCGGCAGCCTTGGTCGACGAGTACGGGCTGGACGGGTTGTAGGGCGTCGACTCGGTGAACCGTTCCGCTGTGTCCAGAGCCAGGTCGCCGTACACCTCGTCGGTGGACACGTGATGCAACCGCACCCGGTGCCGGCGCACCGCCTCGAGCAAGGTGAACGTACCGACCACATTGGTGCGCAGAAAAGGTTCCGGGTCCGCCAACGCATTATCGACGTGGGTTTCGGCGGCGAAATGCACGACCGCATCAGACTCGGCAACGAGCTTGCCCACCAGTTCTGCATCTGTGACATCGCCCTGCACCAGCCGGATGTCACCGTCGACCGCTGCCAGCGACTCCTGACTGCCCGCATAGGTCATGGCATCGAGCACCGTCACCGCGACCTCCGGGTGATCACGAACCGCGCCGTGTACGAAGTTGGCGCCGATGAACCCGGCGCCGCCGGTGACCAGCAGCCGCATGGCCAAACCCTATCCCGCGGTGGAAACCCTGTTCAGGAGGTGAGCTTCATCCGATATATACCCCGGTCAGCAGAGGATCATCGCAGCTATTCTGCGCGAATTTTGGGCCCGGCCGGTCTGCGAGTAGCATGAATCCACGGTGCGGCTTACGCGCCGACTTCTTGCGTGCCCCGTCAGGACGTTCTTAGGTCGGACGAAGGCTGTGCAGGACAGGCCGAAAAGCCGGACAGGCCAACAGGCCAATACGCAACGAAAGCAAGGATCGCTACACAGTATGGCCAAGAAAGACGGTGCCATCGAGGTCGAGGGCCGCGTGGTCGAGCCCCTGCCCAATGCGATGTTCCGCATTGAGCTGGAGAACGGACACAAGGTGCTCGCCCACATCAGCGGCAAGATGCGGCAGCACTACATCCGCATCCTTCCGGAGGACCGTGTCGTGGTGGAGCTCTCGCCCTACGACCTGACCCGCGGCCGCATTGTGTACCGCTACAAGTGACGAGCGCTCGCGCGAGTCATCGATAAACACAGAAGCACCCAATCCCTGAAGCACAGAAGGATCGAACGAGCCGTGAAGGTGAACCCGAGCGTCAAGCCCATCTGCGACAAGTGCAGGGTGATCCGTCGGCATGGGCGGGTCATGGTGATCTGCCCCGATCCGCGCCACAAGCAGCGGCAGGGATGAGCGTTTGCGCGAAGACCAGACACGCGGAGACCAGACAGCAGCGCTGAGTCTTCACCTCTGACACAACTGAATGAAGAACTCCCAATACCACTGAGCGGATACGCCACTCAGCAGCGATGAGCGCTTGCGAAGAGCACACATCCACGTCCGGCACGGAGGCCGGACCCCGCCAGCGAGTGGGAACGGACTGGGATAAGACCTCCGCACGAGAAGAAGGAAACACTGCCTGATGGCACGTCTTATGGGCGTCGACCTCCCGCGCGACAAGCGCATGGAGATCGCGTTGACCTACATTTACGGCGTCGGCCGTACCCGCTCCCAGGAGATCCTGGCCGGCACCGGCATCGACAAGGACCTGCGTACCAAGGACCTCACCGACGATCAGGTGACCCAGTTGCGCGACTTCATCGAAGGCAACGTCAAGGTGGAGGGTGACCTGCGCCGCGAGGTGCAGGCCGATATCCGTCGCAAGATCGAGATTGGCTGCTACCAGGGCCTGCGGCACCGTCGCGGCCTGCCTGTGCGTGGCCAGCGCACCAAGACCAACGCGCGTACCCGCAAGGGCCCCAAGCGCACCATCGCCGGCAAGAAGAAGGCCAGGTAATCCCCGATGGCAACAGCAAAGAAGTCAGCAGCCGGCCCCAAGAAGGGGCAGAAGACCCGTCGCCGGGAGAAGAAGAACGTCCCGCACGGTGCCGCGCACATCAAGAGCACGTTCAACAACACGATCGTGACGATCACCGATCCGCAGGGCAACGTCATCGCTTGGGCGTCTTCGGGTCACGTCGGCTTCAAGGGGTCGCGCAAGTCCACCCCGTTCGCCGCGCAGTTGGCTGCGGAGAGCGCCGCCCGCAAGGCGCAGGAGAATGGCGTGAAGAAGGTCGACGTCTTCGTCAAGGGCCCTGGCTCTGGCCGTGAGACCGCGATCCGTTCGTTGCAGGCCGCCGGACTTGAGGTCGGCGCCATTTCCGATGTAACCCCGCAGCCACACAACGGTTGCCGTCCGCCCAAGCGCCGCAGGGTCTAGGGAAGAGGTAGAAACTAAATGGCTCGTTACACCGGACCAGTCACCCGCAAGTCGCGCCGCCTCGGCGTCGACCTCGTCGGTGGAGATCAGTCGTTCGAGAAGCGCCCCTACCCGCCCGGTCAGCACGGCCGCGCGCGGATCAAGGAGAGCGAGTACCGCCAGCAGTTGCAGGAGAAGCAGAAGGCCCGCTTCTCTTACGGCGTGATGGAAAAGCAGTTCCGTCGCTACTACGAGGAAGCCAACCGTCAGCCCGGCAAGACCGGCGACAACCTGCTGCGCATCCTCGAGAGCCGGCTGGACAACGTCGTGTACCGCGCCGGTCTGGCCCGCACCCGCCGGATGTCGCGTCAGCTGGTCAGCCACGGGCACTTCACCGTCAACGGCGTGAAAGTGGACATCCCCAGCTACCGGGTGTCGCAGTACGACATCGTCGATGTCAAGGAAAAGTCGATCAACACTCTGCCGTTTGAGATTGCGCGGCAGACCGCCGGTGATCGGCCGATCCCGGCATGGCTGCAGGTCGTCGGCGAGCGTCAGCGCATTCTCGTGCATCAACTGCCCGAGCGCGCACAGATCGACATCCCGCTCACCGAGCAGCTGATCGTCGAGCTCTACTCGAAGTAACACACGTCCGAAAGTTTCGCTGCCCGGCGAGACTGGACCACCTAACGGCATCAAATAGCGGATGCCGAGAAGGAGAAAGAGAACACCATGCTGATTTCTCAGCGCCCCACACTGAGCGAAGAAGTCATCGCCGAGAACCGGTCCCAGTTCGTCATCGAGCCGTTGGAACCCGGATTCGGTTACACCCTCGGCAATTCGCTGCGTCGCACGCTGCTGTCGTCGATCCCCGGCGCAGCGGTCACCAGCATTCGCATCGACGGCGTGCTGCACGAGTTCACCACCGTCCCCGGTGTGAAGGAAGACGTCACCGACATCATCCTGAACCTCAAGGGTCTGGTCGTCTCGTCCGAAGAGGACGAGCCGGTCACGATGTACCTGCGTAAGCAGGGTCCGGGTGAGGTCACTGCGGGCGATATCGTCCCGCCGGCCGGTGTCACCGTGCACAACCCCGACATGCGCATCGCCACCCTCAACGACAAAGGCAAGCTCGAGGTCGAGCTGGTTGTCGAGCGTGGTCGCGGCTACGTTCCGGCAGTGCAGAACAAGGCCTCGGGTGCCGAGATCGGCCGTATCCCGGTCGATTCCATCTACTCGCCGGTACTCAAGGTGACGTACAAGGTGGAGGCCACCCGTGTCGAGCAGCGCACCGACTTCGACAAGCTGATCCTCGACGTCGAGACCAAGACCTCGATCGGCGCCCGCGACGCACTTGCATCCGCGGGCAAGACGTTGGTCGAATTGTTCGGTCTGGCAAGGGAACTCAACGTCGAAGCCGAGGGTATCGAGATCGGTCCGTCGCCCGCCGAGGCCGACCACATCGCTTCGTTCGCGCTGCCTATAGATGATCTCGACCTGACCGTCCGTTCGTACAACTGCCTCAAGCGTGAGGGTGTGCACACGGTGGGCGAGCTAGTCGCCCGCACGGAGTCCGACCTGCTGGACATCCGTAACTTCGGTCAAAAGTCCATCGACGAGGTGAAGATCAAGCTGCATCAGCTGGGCCTGTCGCTCAAGGACAGCCCGGCCAGCTTCGATCCGTCCGAGGTCGCCGGCTACGACGTAGCCACCGGCACCTGGACCAACGACGCCAGCTACGACGCGGACGCCGAGCAGGATTTCGCCGAGACCGAACAGCTCTAGTAACGCCCTTTCCATCCTCATCGTTGCCCGATCGCTTCTAGGGAGTCTCCAATGCCCAAGCCCACCAAGGGCCCTCGCCTCGGCGGGTCGTCCTCGCATCAGAAGGCGCTGCTGGCCAACCTTGCGACGTCGCTCTTCGAGCATGGCCGCATCACGACGACCG
>CAXMSM010000200.1:0-3446 GCA_964195655.1 uncultured Gammaproteobacteria bacterium
CTGTGCCTGTGCCTGTGCCTGTGCCTGTGCCTGTGCCTGTGCCCGGCGAGGCCGACGCCTACACCGAGCGGTGCTTGCGTGCGGGGCGGCCTTCACGTGCCTATTAACAACAGGTGCCCATTAACAAACAGTGCCCTCGTATCAATTGTTCAGTTGCCAGACCGCGAAGTTCAGGCTCATGGCGAATGTCGTCCACGCCAGGTAGGGCAACAGCAACAACCCGGCGACCGCACTGCGCCGCCAGAACAACGCCACGGTAGTGACGAGGGCAATCCAGAGCCCGCAGATCTCGACGAGTGCGACTCCTCGCCAGCCGAGGCCAAAAAACAATGGCGTCCAGCCCGCATTGAGCACGAGTTGGACCGCGTAGACCGTCAATGCCCGGCGCGACTCGGGTGAGGGGCCCGTGCGCCAGACCAGCCAGGCTGCGATAGCCATCAGCGCGTAAAGCAACGTCCAGGCCGGGCCGAAGAGCCACGCGGGTGGAGCCCACGGGGGTTGTTGGAGCCGGGCGTAATCTCCTGCGGCACTGCCCGCTGCGAGTCCGCCGATCCCCGAGGCGATGATCACGGCAAACGCCGAAATTGCCAACGCGCCTACGGATTTCGAGCGCGGCCGTGAGGGACCGTCAACCATGTCGACCCCCCTACCGGTCGGCCTTCTGCACGGTCGAACGGTCGAACGGTCGAACGGTCGAAAACGTTCCGAATCCGTTCGTATTAGGGGCACAGTGCAGACGGGTCGGTGCGTTCAGTCTCCCGATTCGGGTGCCGCGACGGATTCCGCCTCCTCAGGCGGCGCATTTGGCGATGATTCTGCCTCTTCAGGCGGCGCATTTGGCGATTCGGCATCAGGCAGTTGACCCACGAGATACTCGGCCAGCCCCCCGATCGTCGGATAGTCGAATACCGCGGTCGCGTTGATGGTGAAGGCGCCGCCGAACTGACTGTGCAAGCGGTTGCGGAGTTCAATTGCCATCAGTGAATCCGTGCCCAGGTCCAGGAAGCGACTGGTTGCGGCAGGCGGCGAAGCGAGCCGCAGGAAGTTTTGCACCTCCTGCTGCAGGAATTCGGTCACGAACCCGGCGCGCTGCGGCACTGGTATCTCCTGCAGCTGCTCGAGCAGCTCACTGTCACCGGTCACCTCCCCGACGGCACGCGGCAACACCAGGTCGAGAATCGGCGGGCGCGAACTGCCCAGCACTTTCGCGGCGCGCTGCCAGTTGGCTTTGATGACGGCTGCCTGACCGGTGCCGTTGGCCACCGCCTCGGCGAGGGCTCCCAGCGCTGCCGCCGGTTCCAGTGGAATCAGACCCTGTGCGCTGATATTGGCAGTCGCCGCCTCTGACGAGGCCATGCCGCCCTGAGCCCACGGGCCGAAGTTGAGGCCCGTGGCCGGCAGGCCTTGCGACGTCCGCTGCGCGACCAGGCCGTCGAGCAGAGAGTTGGCAGTCGCGTAGTTGGCTTGGCCGGGTGAACCGAACAAGCTGGACACCGAGGAGGACACGATGAAGAAGTCGAGGTCGTCGTCCTTCGTCAGACGGTCCAGGTAGCAAGCGCCGTACGCCTTTGGCGCCAGTACCGTTCGGAATCGCTCCAGGCTCTGCTGCGACAGCAGCGCGTCATCGAGGACGCCCGCCAAATGCACCACCCCGGCGAGCGGCGGCAACTCCGCGCGGATCCGGCCCAGCAGCGTCGCAACTTCGGTCTCGTCGCCGACATCGGCTGTGAAGACGTGAATGCGGCATTTGTAGTTCTCCGTGATGTCGTCGATGACCGCCTGCGTACCTGCGTCAGGTGCGCGCCGGCTGGTCAACACGATGTCACCGGCTCCGAGTTGGGCCAGATATGACGCCGCATGCAGGCCGATCGCACCGAGTCCGCCGGTGATCAGGTAGCTCCGATCAGCCTGCGGCTGCAGTGGATTTGGCATCTGCACCACGACCTTGCCGATGTGCCGCGCTTGCTGCATGCGGCGGAACGCGGCCCTCGCCTCGGTGATCGGATAGATCTCGGCGGGCAGTGGCGTCCACTCGCCCCCGGCCAATCCCTCCGACACCTCGGTAAGCAAGTCACGAATACGCTCGGGTTCCGCCTGGGTCACCACGTCCAGCGCCACGATCTCGTAGGCGATGTCGGGGCGGGCTTCCGCCATCTGCGCATGCGTCCAGATGTCGCGTTTGGCGATCTCGGCGAAGCGGCCATTTTGGGCGGTCGCCCGCACAGTCGCTTCGAGGAACCCTTCGTTGGTCAGGCTGTTCAGCACCACATCAACACCCGATCCCCCGGTATCTGCGAGGATCTGGTCGGCGAAATCCGTTGTGCGCGAGTCGTAGACGTACTCCACGCCCATCTTGCGCAGAGTCGCGCGTTTGAAGGTGCTGGCCGTGGCGAAGACGACGGCGCCTTGCCGGTGGGCCATCTGGATCGCCGCCAAGCCGACACCGCCACTGGCGGCGTGAATAAGGACCCGCTCACCGGGTTTCAGCTGTGCCCAGTCGAACGCGAGCCGGACCGTCAGTGCCGCGGCCGGGATCGTCGCTGCCTGGACCGCGCTGACCCCGTCGGGAATCGGCGCCAGCAATTGTTCCGGCACGTTGAACCGGCTGGAGAATGCACCCTGCATCATGCCGTAGACGCGCTGGCCTATCTCGAGTCCGGTGACGCCGTCACCCAACTGTGTGACGACGCCGGCGAAGTCTCCGCCGATCGGGCCGGGGTCGCCCGGGTAGAGGTCGAGGACGTTGAGCACATCCCGGAAGTTGAGGCCGGCGGCCTCCACCCGGACCTGCACGTAGTCCTCGTCGGGCGGCGGCACGTCCGCCTCGGTCAGACGCAGGTTGTCGATCGCGCCGCGTTCGGTCGGCGCCAGGACATAGTCGCCTCCCCGCGGCACTGTGAGATGACCGCTGCGCGCCCACGGCAACAACCGGGAGGCCAGCAGCTTCCCTTGCCGCAAAGCGAGCTCGGGTTCCTCGGTCGGTGTGCTCAACAGGCTTGCCAGTAGGTCTACAGCCTCCTGAGATCCGTCGGTGTCGACCAGCCTGCACCGCAGCGCAGGTTCCTCGTTGATCGTGGTGCGGCCGAATCCCCACAGTGCTGTCTGCACCGGGTCGACCGGCTCGCCTGATTCGCATGCCACGGCATGCTCGGTGACGATCCACAGTCCGTTAGGCATCTTCACCTCGCCGCCTTGCACCGTGTGCACCGCACTGAGCAGGTTGGTGATCTCGTTCTCGACCCGGGTGGAGACGGCCCCCGACAGATCGGTGCTCGACATCTCTGGGCTCGGGCCAGCAGCGCGCCACACGACGCCAGAGAACGGCAGACCGCGCTCCTGAGCGTGTGACAACAGCTGTCCCAAGAGTTCTGGATCGGTGTTCCGGTCGAATGGGATGCAGCCCGGCACCTTGGCGGCCAGTTCGTCGAATCCGGCGACCAGCCAGG
>CAXMSM010000201.1:0-10211 GCA_964195655.1 uncultured Gammaproteobacteria bacterium
GGAGCGAAGCAGGTTGAGGGGGACCACCGCGTCGATGACGCCGTGGCGTTGCAGGTTCTCTGCGGTTTGGATGCCGGACGGGAACGGCTCACCATAGAGGTGTTCGTAGACCCGTGGGCCGAGGAACCCGATCAGCGCGCCAGGTTCGGCGGCAGTGACGTGGCCTAGCGAACCCCATGAGGCGAACACCCCGCCGGTTGTGGGGTCGCGGAGATAGACGAGGTAGGGCAGATGCGCCCGTTTGTGCAGTTCAACGACGGCTGTGATTTTGACCATCTGCAGGAACGCCACGGTGCCCTCTTGCATCCGGGTGCCACCGGAACTCGGCGAGGCCAGTAGGGGTAGCCGCTCAGCGGTGGCCCGCTGCACCGCGGCGGTGATCCGTTCCGCAGCTGCGACCCCTATCGACCCGGCCAAGAAGTCGAACTCGCAGGCCACCAGTGCCACCCGGCGGCCGAACACCCGTCCCTCACCGGTCACTACGGCCTCGTCGAGGCCGGTTGTGGCTGCGGCATCGGCCAGTTCCCTGCGGTAGGTCAGGTTGTTACTGGAGCTGGCGACGTCCAACGGCGGCCCGTCCCAGCTCAGGAAAGACCCGTCGTCGAACAGTGCATCGTGCAGCGCCAGGGCGCCGATCCGGCTCACAGGGAAAAGGGTAATAAGCTTTTCACTAAGATGGGGCCATGATTGGAGTCACCCGCGACAGCCATGTTATGACGATTGAGATGCAACGGCCCGAGCGTCGCAACGCTCTCAACGTTGAGCTCGTCGACGCCTTGCGCGACGCGGTCGAGAAGGCAGCAGCCGAAGATGTCCGCGCGATCGTCCTCACCGGCCAGGGCCACGTGTTCAGCTCGGGCGCGGACCTGACCGACCCCGCGGGGGTGGCCGAGGCGCTGCCCGAGAGGGCCAGGGCGCTGAACCTCGCGATAGACAGGGCGCCTGTCCCGGTGATCGGCGCGATCAACGGTCCCGCGATCGGGGCCGGGGTGATCCTCTCGATGATCTGCGATCTACGCGTCGTCGCGCCCGACGCATACTTCCAATTTCCTGTCGCTAAATATGGTCTGGCACTGGATAACTGGAGTATTCGTCGACTGACGTCGCTGGTCGGGGCCGGCCGCACACGAGGCATGTTGATGGCGGCTGAGCGGCTCACCGCCGACGTCGCGTTGCAGACCGGCATGGCCAACCGGATCGGCACGCTGGCCGACGCCCAGGCGTGGGCCGCCGAGATCGCCGGGTTCGCGCCGCTGGCGCTGCAGCACGCTAAGCGGGTTCTCAACGACGATGGCGCCTACGACGACCCGTGGCCTGAGCACCAGCAGATGTACGACCGCGCCTGGGCCAGCCAGGATGTGATCGAGGCGCAAGTGGCCCGCATCGAGAAGCGCTCTCCGCGGTTCCAGGGCGCGTGATGGCGTTTAAGGCGGCGCTGCGTTTCGGGTTCGGGACGGCCTCGTTGCTGGCCGGCGGTTGGGTGCTGCGGGCGCTGCAGGGCACCCCGGCGGCGCTGGGCGCCACGCCGGTTGAGATCGCCACGGTGGCCCACCGTTCGCCGCACTACCGCGACGGGGTGTTCACCAACCTGGAGGCGCCGTCGGGCATCAAAATGGATGGTGAACTGCAGCGCAAACTGCTGCGTGACCTGGCCAACGCGGGTTCGCTCGGGAAGCCGCCCGGGCCCATCCCCTTGGCGGAACAGCCGAGGGCGGACACGGCACCGTCGCAGGCCGCAGCCAGTTGGTATGGGCACTCCAGCGCACTGATCGAGATCGACGGATACCGGGTGCTGGCCGACCCGGTCTGGAGTCAACGTTGCTCGCCGTCGCGATCCGTGGGTCCGCAGCGGATGCACGAAGTGCCAGTGCAGCTGGAAGCGCTACCTGCGGTGGACGCGGTGTTGATCAGCCACGACCACTACGACCACCTCGACATCGACACCATCATCGCCCTGGCTCGCAGTCAGCGCGCACCGTTCGTTGTGCCGCTGGGAATCGGCGCGCATCTGCGCAAGTGGGGGATTCCCGAACGCCGGATCATCGAGCTCGACTGGCACGAGAGTCACCAGATCGGCGAGTTGAGGCTGGTCTGTACACCCGCTCGGCATTTCTCCGGCCGGTTGTTCGCCCGCGACGCCACGCTGTGGGCGTCCTGGGTGGTCGCCGGGCCGACGCGCAGTGCATTCTTCGGCGGGGACACCGGCTACACCAAGAGTTTCGCCGAAATCGGTGCTGAGTACGGCCCGTTCGATCTGACGTTGCTGCCGATCGGCGCCTACCATCCGGCGTTCGCCGATATCCATATGAATCCCGAGGACGCGGTGCGCGCGCACCGCGATCTGGCCGACGCCGACAGCAGCCTGATGGTGCCGATCCACTGGGCCACATACCGACTGGCGCCGCACCCGTGGGCCGAGCCGGCCGAGCGCCTTTTCGCCGCCGCAGAAGCGGAACGAGTACGAATCGCGGTGCCGATACCGGGCGAGCGGGTCTTGGGCGGGCAGGAAGCTGCCGAGTCGACGTTGGACCCGTGGTGGCGGATGTAGACCGGTCCGACGCGCTACGGTGCTGACCATGAACCCACCGGCCGCGCTTGCGTTGACGTTCGTGCTGCTCGCAGGGTGCGGGGCTGACAAGGCCGAGTCGGCCGACCCCGCAGTGCCGGTGCCGCCCCCGGGGACCCAGTCCTCCACGGTGCCGCCACCGCTGGTAGCTGCGCTGTCGCTGCCCGAGAATGCCGTCGAGAACGCGGTCAGCAAACTCGACGAAATGGTCGAGGACCTGATGGCCAAATCAGGAATCCCCGGCTTGGCGGTTACCGTCGTGCGGGGGGGAGAAGACGTCTATGCCAAGGGTTTCGGGGTCAAGAACGCGCAAATGCCAGACGGCCCCGACAACCGGGTCGACTCCGACACTGTCTTTCAGCTGGCCTCTCTGTCGAAGTCGTTGGGCGCCGCCGTCGTGGCCCACCAGGTCGGTGAGGGGGCGATCAGCTGGGACACCCCGATCATCGACAAGCTGCCCTGGTTTGCGCTCTCGGACCCCGTCGTGACGAAGACGGTCACCGTTGGCGACATGTACGCCCACCGCTCGGGTCTACCAGACCACGCGGGGGACCTGTTGGAGGAGCTTGGCTACGACCGACGCCTGGTGTTGGAGAAGCTGCGTGACTTTCCGCTCGACCCGTTCAGGATCTCCTATGCCTACACCAACTTCGGGCTCACGGCCGGTGCAGAGGCCGTCGCGGCGGGCGCGAATGAGTCGTGGGAGGACCTCAGTCAGCGGGTGCTTTACGGGCCACTGGGGATGTCGGCCACGAGTTCCCGATTCGACGACTTCGTTGTGCGCCAAAACCGCGCCGCCGGCCACATCCACATCGACGGAAGGTACGAGCCCGACTACGTTCGCGACCCGCAGGCCCAAACGCCCGCGGGTGGGGTCAGCAGCTCGGTGAAAGACCTGTCCAATTGGCTGGCCATGATGCTCGCGAGCGGCACGTACGAGGGTAAACAGCTCATCGACCCCGAAGCGCTTCTACCTGCGCTGACTCCACAGATAGTGTCGAACCGCGCGTCCGAACCGGCGATGAGGTCCGGCTTCTATGGCTACGGGTTCAATGTGGGGACGACATCGGCCGCCCGCCAGCAGATTAGCCACTCGGGCGCATTTGAGTTGGGCTCGGGAACCAACTTCCTGATGTTGCCGTCGGCTGATGTGGCGATTGCCGTGCTGACCAATGCCACCCCCTCGGGGGTGCCAGAGGCGCTTACTGCCCAGTTCGCCGACCTGGTCCAGTTCGGCGAGGTCCGCGAGGACTGGTATGGGCTGTACTCCGATGCCTTCAAGGAGATGGAGAAGCCGGTCGGCTCGCTCGTCGGTGAGCAGCTACCGACCAACCCCACTCCACCCGCGCCGTTGGTGAGCTACGTGGGTCAATACGCCAACGGCTTCTGGGGGCCTGCGCGCGTGACCGAGCGGGACGGCGGCCTGCAGCTGGCGCTTGGTTCGAAATTAGAAGTGCCCTTAAAACATTGGGATGGCGATAGTTTCACCTTCTCGTTCGTTACCGAGAACGCGCCGCCGGGCACAATCTCCAAGGCGGCGTTCGACGGTGACTGGCTGACACTCGAATACTACGATCAAGCGGGCAAGGGGACCTTCACCCGATGAGTGCCGCACTTGCCGTTGGCCTTTCTGAGGCCGACGTCGCTCAGCGGATCGCAGAGGGTAACGGCAATGACGTTCCCACCCGTGCGGCGCGCAGCGTCTCCGAGATCATCCGCGGCAACGTCTTCACCCGCATCAACGCGATTCTCGGCGTGCTGCTGATCATCGTGCTGTCGACGGGTTCGGTGATCAACGGCGCATTCGGCCTGTTGATCATCGCCAACAGTGCAATCGGCATCATCCAGGAGTTGCGCGCCAAGCAGACGCTGGACAAGCTGGCGATCGTCGGTCAGGCAAAACCCCTGGTGCGCAGGCAATCCGGCACCGATTCTGTTTCGGTGTCGCTGTCCCCCGGCGAAGTGGTGCTCGACGATATCATCGAGCTGGGCCCCGGGGACCAGATCGTTGTCGACGGGGTGATCCTTGAGGATGCCAACCTCGAGATCGACGAATCCCTGCTGACCGGTGAAGCAGACCCGATCGCCAAGGACGTCGGCGATCAAGCGATGTCGGGCAGTTTCGTGGTTGCCGGCAGCGGAGCTTACCGGGCTACCAAGGTCGGCCGAGAGGCATACGCAGCCAAGCTTGCCGAGGAGGCCTCCAAGTTCACCCTGGTGAAGTCCGAGCTGCGCAGCGGCATCAACACAATTCTGCGGTTCATCACCTACCTGCTGGTGCCTGCCGGTGCCTTGATCATCTACACCCAGCTTTTCACCACCGATGCCGGCTGGCGCGAATCTGTGCTGCGGATGGTCGGAGCGCTGGTACCGATGGTCCCCGAGGGGCTGGTGCTGATGACGTCGATCGCATTCGCGGTGGGCGTGATCCGATTGGGTCGCAAACAGTGTCTGGTCAACGAACTCCCTGCGATCGAGGGGCTGGCGCGCGTCGACGTGGTGTGCGCTGATAAGACTGGAACGCTGACGGAGAACGGAATGCGGGTCAGCGATCTGAAGGGGCTGGACCGAAGCGGACCGGGCACTAACTCCGTGGCGGCCGTTCTGGCCCAGCTGGCTGCCGACGACCCGCGTCCCAACGCCAGCATGGCGGCCATCGCAGAGGCCTACAGCGCGCCGCCCGGCTGGGTCGCGACCGCCGCTGCGCCCTTCAAGTCAGCGACCAAATGGAGTGGCACGTCCTACGATGGGCACGGTAACTGGGTGATCGGTGCGCCCGACGTGCTGCTGGATCCCGGGTCCGCGATTGCTGAACAAGCCGAACAGATCGGGGCCCAGGGTCTGCGTGTGCTGCTGCTCGGTTCCAGCGGCCTGCCTGTCGACGACCCCGCCGCTCCGGGTGCGATCACCCCCGCCGCGTTGGTGGTCCTCGAACAGCGGATTCGCCCCGATGCCCGAGACACGCTGGATTACTTTGCCTCGCAGAAGGTATCGGTCAAGGTGATTTCGGGCGACAACGCTGTGTCGGTGGGCGCGGTGGCAGGTTCGCTCGGACTGCACGGCCAGACCATTGACGCCCGTGAGCTGCCGACCGGGCCCGACGAACTCTCCGACACACTGCAGGAGTTCACCACGTTCGGCCGCGTGCGACCCGACCAGAAGCGTGCGATGGTGCGCGCGCTGCAGTCGCGCGGGCACACGGTGGCGATGACCGGTGACGGCGTCAACGACGTGCTGGCTCTCAAGGACGCGGACATCGGCGTCGCGATGGGTTCGGGCAGCTCGGCGTCGCGTGCGGTAGCGCAGATCGTGCTGCTGGACAACAAGTTCGCCACGCTGCCCTATGTGGTGGGCGAGGGCCGGCGCGTCATCGGCAACATTGAACGGGTCTCCAACCTGTTCCTTACCAAGACCGTCTACTCGGTACTGCTGGCGATGTTGGTCGGGTTGGCCGGGCTGTCTGCCAAGCTGTTTGGGACCGACCCCCTGCTCTTTCCCTTTCAGCCGATCCACGTCACCATTGCGGCCTGGTTCACCATCGGCATCCCGGCATTCGTCCTCTCGTTGGCCCCCAACAAAGAGCGCGCCTGTCCCGGCTTCGTGCGGCGGGTGATGACGTCGGCGCTACCGTCGGGACTCGTCGTCGGCATCGTGACGTTCGTCTCCTACTTGTTGGCGTATCAGGGTCGCGCGGCCACCGAGATCGAGCAGACACAGGCGTCCACCGCGGCGCTGATTACGCTGCTGGTGTCCGCGGTGTGGGTACTGGCCGTTGTGGCCCGACCCTACGAATGGTGGCGGGTGACTCTGGTCGCAGTGTCCGGTCTGGCCTATGTCATCATCTTCAGCATCCCAATGGCCCGTGAGCTTTTCATGCTGAATACCTCCAACGTGGCCACTACGTCGGTGGCGCTGGGCATCGGCCTGTTCGGTGCCGTTGCCGTCGAGGTGATTTGGTGGGTGCAGGGTGCCATCCTCGGTGAACGCCGCAGGTTGTGGCTTCAGCGCGAGCGGTAGGATGTTCTCATGGGATTTCTTGACAAGGCTAAGGACCTGCTGTCGAACAACGCCGACAAGGTCGACACCGTAATCAACAAGGCTGGTGACATCGTCGACGAGAAGACACAGGGCAAGTACGCCTCAACCGTTGACAAGGTGCAGGACGCCGCCAAGAAGGCCGTCCAGGACCCCCCGTCGTCATAGGCTGATTTGCCAGACCTCGGCGGCGGCCCATCAGGTCACGATCAGCTGGACGGCCCAGCAAGTGTCCGGGCTACCGATGCCGGACTCAGGGGTTTCACCACGACGTTTTTGGGGAAAACTTGATCATGAAGCAAGTGAAGATGGTGATGATTTCTGTCGGGGTTGCTGCGGCGGCCTTGAGTAGTTGTTCGGCAGTCGACGAAGTGGTCAACGACGGCGGCGATACCACCTGCAAGGATTTTCAATCCGCCGACGAGAAAGCACAAAACAAAACGATCGCGAAGATGCTCACCGACGAGGGTGGGAGTGAGCCTGCCAACGCCGAGCTCGCCGGAACTCGGATATCTGTCACTGTTTTCTGCCAGACGGTCGGCAAGGCCGATAGCACTGTCAAGGAAGCACCGCATCTCTAGATAACGCAGTACTTTTCATGCTTCGCAACATCGGGATCACCACATCTCGGTCGACCGTCTCCTTGCAGGGTCGCACCGCTGCCGTGGCAGCGATTACCACGCAGGACGTGTGTGCCTCTAAGCCGTGAATACCTGTGAATCGTCGGCGAACGCCTTGAACTCAAGGGCATTACCCGCGGGGTCGAGAAGAAACATCGTCCACTGCTCGCCTGTTTGACCGGCGAAGCGGACGTACGGCTCGATGACGAACTCGACGCCGGCGTCCCGCAATCTGCTGCTCAGCTTGTGGAACTCAGCGATGTTCAAGATCAGACCGAAATGCGGTACTGGAACGTCGTGTCCGTCGACCGGGTTGTGAGCGGCCGCCATCCGGTCGGGCGCCAGATGGGTAACAACTTGGTGGCCGTGCAGATTCCAGTCCACCCAGGTGTCGGCGCTGCGGCCCTGCTCGAGACCGAGGACTTCCCCATAGAACCGTCGGGCCGCGGTGAGGTCGTCGACTGGTATCGCCAGGTGAAAGCGCGGAATGGGCGAGTCGAGAACAGTCATGGTGCCATGCTACGGAGCGTCGTTCCACCCCAACCAGCGCTCGATATGTGAATCCTCGGCTCTAGGGGACGGCAAAAAGGGCCTCAGCGCGACCGGGTCCTGCACGTGTGGCCGAGTCCAACGGCGTGGTGTTCAACTCGCGGAAGGCGTGACATGGGTGATCGATCTATGGCCTCGAACGCGGGAAGTGAGATGAATCGCGTAACGCCACGGCGGTACCAGCCGCGAAATTTCGCCGTAGCGTTACGCAACTAGGGTGGGGTGGCCTACGCCATACGAAGGCCAGGGCGACGGCATCCGCATCCACCGGTGCGGGACGGCGATGGGGGCGGTGAAATCCGACGGGAGTGCGGCTGTTGTGGCCGGAGGCGGACCCGGGTGGGGGCTAGCCCGGCCAATGCGTCGGCGCGACAAACTCCGGACCTGGTAGGCAGAAGGAACCCGGTAAGAACCCCGAGCTTTCGAAGCTGAGGAAGAGTGGAGCTATGCGCGAATATCTGAAGTTCTACATCGACGGCCAGTGGGTCGATCCCATCGAGCCGAAAACCCTGGACGTCGACGACCCCACCACCGAACGGGTCTCCGGCCAAATCGCGATCGGCAGTGCGGCCGATGTGGACAAGGCGGTCGCGGCCGCGCGGAAGGCATTCAGGACGTGGTCGCGGTCGACTCGTGAGGAACGGCTTGAGGTGCTGGCCGCGATCCTTGCCGAATACCAGAAGCGTGCTTCCGACCTCGCTGACGCGGTCAGTGAAGAGATGGGGGCGCCCGCGTCGCTGGCAGCGGGCCCTCAGGTGAACATGGGGTTGGGTCATTTGGCCACAGCCATCGACGTGCTGAAGAACTTTCAGTTCGAGGAGCAGCACGGCAGCACGCTGGTGGTCAAGGAACCGATCGGTGTCTGCGGTCTGATCACCCCGTGGAACTGGCCGATCAACCAGATCGCGTGCAAGGTCTTTCCGGCGCTGGCTACCGGCTGCACCATGGTGTTGAAGCCGTCCGAGGTGGCCCCGTATTCCGCGCAGGTTTTCACCGAGATCATCGAAGCCGCAGGCATTCCCGCGGGTGTGTATAACCTGGTCTACGGTGACGGACCGGGCGTCGGCGTGGCGCTATCCAGCCATCCAGACATCGACATGGTGTCGTTCACCGGCTCCACTCGCGCTGGTGTCGACGTGGCCAAGAATGCGGCCCAGACGGTCAAGCGGGTGACCCAGGAGCTTGGCGGCAAGAGTCCGAACATCGTCCTCGACGACGACGAGTTCGCCAAGGGCGTGGCCGCCGGGGTGACGGCGATGATGCTCAACAGCGGTCAGAGTTGCAATGCCCCGTCGCGGATGCTGGTGCCGAACTCGCGAATGGACGAAGCTAAGTTGATCGCCGGGGAGATCGCCGGCCAGGTCGTGGTGGGCGATCCCGACAACAAGCACGCGATCGGGCCGGTTGCCTCCAAAGTGCAGTTCGACAAGGTCCAGGGACTGATCCAGAAGGGCATCGACGAAGGTGCGACCGTCGTCGTCGGCGGCGTCGGGCGTCCCGACGGTCTCGACGTCGGGTACTACGTGAAGCCGACGGTGTTCGCCAACGTGACCAACGAGATGACGGTCTCGCGGGAAGAGATCTTCGGCCCGGTGCTGTGCATCCTCGGCTACAACGACCTCGACCATGCCGTCGATATCGCTAATGACACGGAGTATGGACTGGCCGGCTACGTTTCCGCTGCCGACCTGGATGTAGCGCGCGCATTGGCTCGCAGGATCCGGGCCGGCTCGGTCGCGATCAATCACGCCTTCGACCTGAACGCGCCATTCGGTGGGTACAAGCGCAGTGGCAACGGGCGCGAATGGAGTGGTTTCGGCTTTGATGAGTACCTGGAGATCAAGGCGGCGATCGGCTACGCCCCGCAGTAGCGCTGATTTCGGTGCAGGCCGCCGGCGACCTGCTCAGTCGGTAGAAGCGTCCAGTGTGAAGTCGGCGAAATCGAATCCCGGCACCACTACGCAGCTGACCAAGCATGGTTGGTCGCCGCGGGGGCGTGCCCGCTGCCAGTTCCCGGGAGGGATGACGAACTGTGGGCTTTCCCCGGCCAGGATGTCTGCCCCCAGCAGATGAGTTTTCGCCGATTCCTGTTCGGCGCCGAACTCCAAGAGCAAGGGGCCGCCGGAGTGGTATAGCCACACCTCGGGGCTTCGCACAGTGTGCCAAGCGGACTCCTGGCCTGGCATGAGCGCGAACAGGATCGCGGTGCCCGCGCTGCGGGATCCGGCGTAATCCGGCGGTAGAGCAGACTGCGGGATCGTCAGCCCACTGCGCCATGTCTCCCGGTACCAACCGCCCTCCGGATGTGGGGACAGGTCCAGGCGACGCACCCATTCGGGAAGATCGCTCATCGACGTCACCCTAGTAGGCTCTGCGGATGGCTACCGTGCGCCCCGGTTGGTTAGTGGCTCTGTGCGCAGTGACGGTTGCGGTGAGTGCTT
>CAXMSM010000202.1:0-3535 GCA_964195655.1 uncultured Gammaproteobacteria bacterium
CTAGCTGAAGAGGGCAACCAAGTCCGTGTCTACGTGCCGTTCGGCACTCAGTGGTACGGCTATTTTGTCAGGCGACTTGCCGAGCGGCCCGCGAACTTCACCTTTTTCCTGCGGGCACTGGCCGAACACCGACGCTGAGCGCTGTGTAAGCGGCAGCGCCTCGTCCGCGGTACGGGTACCGTGCGGTCAGGCCGGGTAGGCCGCGACCGGCATGACGATGTTGCCTTTGCATACACCCTCGAGAATTTCGGTGCGCCAACTCCCGAACATCGATCCGTCCAGCGTGGGCGAATAGAACACGAGAGAGCGGGCGGCGGCGAACTTAGTGGGCACGTCGTCGCCCCGGAAGCACTCCCACAGCCAGTTGTAGCTGAACACCCACTGCTGTCCATCCCACGTGTATCGGCTGGGTTGGGGGACCGAGGGGTTGCTAGAGGCCGGGCCGTCGGAAGCCGTGGCCACACACGTGCTCGTGCAGGATGTGGTGAATGTGTACTGGCCGCTGAAATCCGCCTCCGGTTGACGTGCGGCGATGCTGGTGCCGAGTTTGTCCGACGCGAAGGTCACCATGGTGTAGCGACCGGTCCACTTCGTAGGCGCTGCCTGTGCTGTGGCCTGTGTGCAAACGCCTGCAGCCGCAACCAAAGTCGCTGATGCAAATGCGGTGCACGCCCGTCGGGCAGACATGGTTTCCTCACAATTGGTCCGAGTGTGGCATTAGCAACCTAATAGCCCTCGGCGTCCACGCGCCCGATCGACACGGCGGGTTGAGGCACGGTTGGATTACGGGTTGGTGTCGGAGTCGACGAACCAATGACGTTCGCGCCGAATGGACCTCACTATGAACGCTCGGCGAGCACCATCAGGGTCCATGCTGCGAGTGTCTGGGCATCGGTGATGGCGCCTTCGCGGATCATCTTTTCGACTTCAGCGCGGGAAAACCATGCGCTACGCATGTCCTGTTCCTCGTGCTCACGGTCATGAGGACCCTCCGTGAGGCCCGTTGCGACGAATACCCGGCCGCGCTGGCTGCTCATTCCGGGCGCGACGTCGAGCAGCCCCAACTCCGTCATCGATGTGGCGCGCAGCCCCGTCTCCTCCCGTAGCTCACGTGCAGCGAGCTCGGCGGGTTCGATGTCGGCTTGACCGGGCACGGTGCCCTGCGGGAACTCCCAGCGCCGCAGCCCGAGTGGATAGCGGAACTGTTCGACCAGGTGGAAGCGGTCAGTGCCAGTGCTGGAGTCCCGCGGAATCACCAGCGCATACCAGGGTTTGTCCACCACCGCGTAGATCCCGCTGCTGCCGTCAGGCCTGCAGATATCGTCTTCCCGGATCGTGAGCCAGCGGTTCCGGTACACCTCACGTGACCCGACGGTCCGGATGGAATCCATCGGCCCAGTATGCGGGGAGTAGCCTCAGATTCTGTGCTGCTGGCCTCCCTGAATTCCGCCGCTGATGTCGACCTCGATGACGCGGTGCGTATCGACGGGATATCGCTGAGTCGAAGTGACCTGGTCGGTGCGGCGACGTCGGTGGCCGAACGGGTCGGTGCCGCCGGCCGAGTGGCCGTGCTGGCCAGACCCACGCCTGCGACCGTTCTCGCCGTCGTGGGCTGCCTGATCGCCGGGGTGCCGGTGGTGCCGGTGCCCGCCGACGTCGGCTTGGCCGAGCGGCGACATATTCTCACCGACTCTGGGGCGCAGGCGTGGCTGGGGGAAAAGCCCCCAGCCACCGACGGGCTGGAAGAGCTGCCACACATTCCTGTTCGGCTGCACGCCCGCTCGTGGCATCGCTATCCAGAACCATCGCCAGACGCCACTGCGCTGATCATCTACACGTCCGGCACCACCGGGCTGCCCAAGGGTGTCGTGGTGAGCCGCCGGGCCATCGCCGCCGATATCGACATGCTCGCCGAGGCCTGGCAGTGGACGGCCGACGACACACTGGTGCACGGGTTGCCGCTGTACCACGTGCACGGTCTGGTGCTGGGATTGCTGGGATCGCTGCGTATCGGGAACCGTTTCGTACACACCGGGAAAGCCAGTCCGGCGGCGTACTCCCAAGCGGTTTCGGAGGCCGGGGGATCATTGGTATTCGGGGTTCCGACGGTGTGGTCGCGGATCGTCGATGACGGCGCCGCGGCCCGTGCGCTGGCCTCGGCGCGACTGCTCGTATCGGGCAGCGCGCCACTGCCTGTCCCGGTTTTCGACGGGCTTGCCGCGCTGAGCGGGCACCAGCCCGTCGAGCGCTACGGCAGCACCGAATCGCTGATCACCCTGAGTACCCTGGCCGCCGGTGAGCGCCGACCGGGCTGGGTTGGGTTACCACTGACCGGTGCGCGGACGCGCCTGGTCGCCGAGGGCGGCGATGAGGTGCCGCACGACGGGGAGACCATTGGACTGCTCCAGGTTCAGAGCCCGACGTTGTTCGACGGCTACCTCAACCGTGCCGATGCCACCGCTGAGGTTCTGGGGACCGACGGCTGGTACCGCACCGGCGATGTCGCTGTGATAGACCACGGCGGGATGCATCGGATCGTGGGACGCGAATCGGTCGACCTGATAAAGACCGGCGGCTTCCGGGTGGGTGCGGGCGAGATCGAGACAGTTCTGTTGGGGCATCCCGGCGTGCGGGAGGCCGCAGTGGTTGGCGTGCCCGACGACGATTTGGGCCAGCGCATCGTCGCGTTCGTGGTCGGTGACGCCTCACCAGATGAGTTGATCGAATATGTGGCACAGCAACTTTCGGTACACAAACGCCCACGTGCAGTTCGGTTGGTTGACAGCCTGCCTCGCAACGCGATGGGTAAAGTGCTCAAGAAGGAACTGATGCAATGAGTTTGAGTGTCGCCTCAGCTTCTCCGCGAGCGCGCGTGTCTGTACGCGACGCGCCGGGATTCGTAGGCATTTCACGCACGCTCGCAGCCGTCGGCGGTGCGCTGTGTGCCCTTGGGCTGACCGCGTGTGGTGGTCAGTCGCCAGCGGTCACCCTTGTCTACACCACCGCACCAGTGCCACCAGTGCCACCAGTGCCACCAGTGCCACCAGTGCCACCAGCGCCACCAGCGCCACCAGCGCCACCAGCGCCGCCAGCGCCGCCAGCGCCGCCAGCGCCGCCAGCGCCGCCAGCGCCGCCAGCGCCCGCTGACCAGGGCCTCGCCATCGGACCCGGTGCCGTCGACACTGTTGGCGGGTGGCTGCCCGAAGGTGTCACCCTCACACCGTTCGACTCAACGAATCCCATTCTTTCGCAACTTGATCCAGCGCTACTGCAGGCGGTTCAGGAAGCCGCCCGCAGCGCCCAGGAGCAGGGTATCGAGCTCAGAGTGACGTCGGGCTGGCGGTCGAAGGGCTTTCAGCAGAGGCTGTTCGACGACGGGGTCCGTGCATATGGCAGCGTCGAAGCCGCCGCCGAGTTCGTTGCGACGCCCGAGGTGTCCAAGCACGTGACGGGGCAGGCGATTGACATCGGACCAGCCGACGCTGACAGGTGGCTCATCGCCAACGGCAGCCGCTTCGGGCTGTGTCAGATTTTT
>CAXMSM010000203.1:0-2817 GCA_964195655.1 uncultured Gammaproteobacteria bacterium
TATCAACGACGACGGCCTGATCGACGACTTCATGGTGATGGTGCGGCCGCTGTCGGGTGCTACAGCTTTGGCCGAAGCGATGGGCGCCCAGTTCGACCGCATTCAGCGCGAGGCCATCGAATCTGTCCAGGGACTCGACACATAGGAAGCGACTATGCCGTCATCGCACCCCGGCGTTTAACCCACCGCATCCTCCCGAATACGCCGACTGTCTCGGGTGCAGTCCTCACACTGCCAGCGCGGCCACCCGGAACCAGTCGGTACGATGCCGGGAATGTGGGTATCTCGCGTTGCGGCGTCGGCCGGGCTCTGTTTGGTGACTCTGGGTCTCTCTGCGCTGTCACAGCCGACGGCGGCTTCGGCTGACGTCTGTGCCTCGGTAGGACGCCGCGTCTCGGTGAGTGCGTGCGGGAACGTCGCCGACGCTGTCGCACCGTGGGTGCCACCGCCTTCCGAATACGCACCACTGCCCGAGGATTACAACGCCGCTCCGCCGCCTCCACCACCGCCGCCGCCCCCCAACGTCAACGTCTGCGCCAACTTCGGACGGCGGGTCAGCGTGAGCGGTTGCGTGTGAGTTAGCGTCACCGAAGTGCCGTTTTCGAATGCCACAGTGGTCGAGACCACTCCGCTCACCAGCCGACTGCGGCGAATCCTGCTGCAGATCGAGGATCCCGACACGCTCGGCATCACTGCCTCGGCTGATTCAGCGGTCGGCGTCTACTTCCCCGGCGTCGACACCACCGAAGGGCGCAACTACTCCGTTCGGTATCACAACGGCGACCACATCACACTCGACATCGTTCTGCACCACGTCGTTCTGCAGAACATCGCCCCGCATCCGCATGGGCCGGGGAGTGCGTGGGCGTCGACCACCAGGCCGGGTGACCGTGTCGGACTCGACCACGCACGGTCGTGGTATCGGCCCGAGCCGGCGACCCGATGGCAATTAGTGATCAGCGACCTGTCGGGATTGCCTGCCGCGGCGCGCATCATCGAGGAACTGCCGGTCAGCTCCACCGCGATCCTCATCATTGAGGTAGCCGCCGACGACGACCTCCACTACCTGCCTGCGCGACAAGGCCTCAGCGTCATTGTGAGTGTCGGAACCGGGAACGGCTGCGGTCCAAGCAAACTGGCTCAGCTGGTTCGCGACCTGACCCTGCCCGACGGGCGGGGATATTGCTGGTTCGCCGGAGAAGCCGCCGAGTCCCGGGCGGTCCGAAAACACCTACGGGGCCTCGGATGGACTATCGACCAGTACGACATTTCCGGCTATTGGCGCTCCGACTCCAAAGCGTGGGACGCGAGGTTCGCTGAGGTTCAGCACGACGTTGTCCCAGTCTACGAACGGGCCCTCCTAGACGGCATGGGCAACAAAGCGGCGTTGGAGGAGTTCGACGAGGCGCTCGAACGAGTCGGCTTGTAGTTAGCCACTCGTCATTGGCGCCGACGCCGAGCCCCTCAGTCGACAAGTCAGCTGCTATCCAGCCGGACTTGCTGGCCAGACCCCGAGGTCGGTTCAGGGAACCACCACGACGCCGCCAAAAGCCATGCGAGCGTTCGGCAATTGTCCCGCACCGGTGCGCGGGCCCCCGGTCGATAGATAACCGACCACCAGCGAGCCGAGCACGGTCCCGATTGCCATCGCCAGCAGCCCGAGCCAGAATCCGAGACCCAGCATGATCGCCAGCGTGCCAGTGAAGACACCGGGCATGTTCACCTGCGGAATGGTGGAGTCGACTCGGCCGACTGCGGCCTCGCGCGGCCGAGCGTAATAATCGACGGAGAAGTCGAGACCACCTAACGATCGGAGCACACGTGCACGGGACCGGCACCGGTCAATCCGGCGCGCCAGTCCATCGGCTGCCGAATCGGTCCCGTGTGCTGGTCGCTGGGCTGAGCATCGTGGTGCTCACCGTCGCCGTGCTGCAGACCGCGGTGGTCCCCGTACTCGGGGTGATCGCCGACCAACTCGGCGTCTCGACGGTTACCGTCAGCTGGACAGTGACGGCCAACCTCTTGGCAGCCGCCGCTGCAACGCCGTTGATCGGGCGCCTGGCCGACCTACACCGCAAGAAGCGCGTGCTACTCGTCGTGCTTGCAGTCGTGCTGGCTGGCTCACTGCTGGCGGCGACCACGTCATCGTTGGCCCTGCTGATCGTCGCCAGGGTGCTGCAGGCGGCGTCGTTCGCGCTATACCCGATCAGTATCGCCATCTTGCGCGAGGAACTCCCCGCCGACCGAATGGGCTCGGCCATGGCGGTGCTATCGGGCACGTTGGGGTTCGGCGGAGGCACCGGCCTGGTGGTGGTGGGTTTGTTGATGAGCGGCAACCCCGGGTACCACCGCGTCTTCTGGCTGACGACAGGGTTCACGGTGCTCGTCGTGGCGATCGTGGTGATCGTGGTCCCCGACCGTCCGCGAAGCACCACCGGGTCGATCGACTGGCTGGGGGCGGTGGGTCTGGCGACAGGACTGTCAACGGTCCTGCTCGCGATCACCCAGGGTCACTCGTGGGGCTGGGGTTCGCCCCGAACGGTCGCCACCACGGTCGGTGGAGCCGTCGTGCTGGCCGGCTGGTGGACGTGGGAGCGGCGAGCGGCGCGGCCGCTGGTCTCGACCCGAATGCTGTCCCAGCGCACGATGCTGCTCACCAACCTCGCGACCGTCTTCGTGGGCATGGGCCTGTACTTCGCCTTTCTCGGCTTCACGCTGTTCGTCCAGATCCCGCGGGACCCGAATGATCCGGCCGGGTACGGATTCGGTGCGACCGTGCTGCAGGCCAGCGTGATCTACCTGCTACCCGGTGCGATC
>CAXMSM010000204.1:0-3830 GCA_964195655.1 uncultured Gammaproteobacteria bacterium
CGGTGATATGGCCCGGATACCGCTCAGTAAGAGTCGGCGTTGAATCCACCACGGTGACAGGGCATTCGGATCAATCCCGGTGACCGGTCGCAATCCGAAGCGCAGCACCCCGGTGCCCGGTTCAACCGTCACCGGTACCGACTCACCGCCCACCGGCAACGGCGCGACGTCAGCCGGGTCGACGTAATCGAGGTCGTAGGCGTTGGCGATTTCGCGGGCCATCCCGCGCACCGACAGGCAGTAGCCGCGGTCGGGGGTGATCGCGAGGTCGAACACCACATCGTCGAGGCCGAGCACCTCGGCAGCGGGTGAGCCCGGCTCTGCGGTGCCTGGCGGTAGGACCAGGATGCCGGAGTGGTCGGTGCCAAGATTGAGTTCCGCCGTCGAACAGATCATTCCATCGGAGGTGCGACCGTAGGTCTTGCGCGCAGCGATCTTGAAGTCGTTAGGCAGAACAGCTCCCGGCAGCGCCACCGCGACGAGGTCTCCGACAGTAAAATTGGCTGCTCCGCAGACGATGTCACGCGGCCGGCCGTCAAGGTTCTGAGAGCCGACATCCACCTTGACGGCGCGGATCGGCTTCTTGAACTCGGTGAGTTCTTCGATTTCGGTCACCCGGCCGATGGTCAGCGGGCCGCTGACAGGACCGACCGGGATGATCTCCTCGACCTCGTGGCCGATGCGGATCAGTGCATGTTCCAGCTCCTCGGGTGACACGTCCCAGTCCGGGGTGCCGACCTGAACGATTTCGCGGAGCCAGCTGTAAGGAAGGCGCATCAGGCCCCCGCCCCGAACGGCAGCGAGAAGCGCACGTCGCCCTCGACCATGTCCCGCATGTCGGGGATGCCATTCCGGAACTGCAGGGTGCGCTCCAGGCCCATGCCGAAGGCGAAGCCTGAGTAGACCTTGGGATCGATACCGCAGGCGCGTAATACGTTCGGGTTGACCATCCCGCAGCCGCCCCATTCCACCCAGCCGGGTCCACCTTTCTTGTTCGGGAACCAGATGTCGACTTCGGCCGACGGCTCGGTGAAGGGAAAGAAGTGCGGCCGGAATCTGGTCCGTCCCTGCGGCCCGAACTGGGCGCGCGCGAATGCGTCGAGGGTGCCGCGCAGATTTGCCATCGTCAGATTTTTGTCCACCGCGAGGCCCTCGACCTGATGGAACACCGGGGTGTGCGTGGCATCGAGTTCGTCGGTGCGAAACGTGCGCCCGATCGAAATGATGTAGACCGGCAGCTCACGTTCGAGAAGCGCACGAATCTGCACCGGCGAGGTGTGGGTGCGCAGCACCTGCCTGGAGCCGTCGGGCGCGACGTGGAACGTGTCCTGTTCGCTGCGGGCCGGGTGGTCCGGCGGAAAGTTCAGTGCGTCGAAGTTGAACTGTTCGGTCTCGACCTCGGGGCCCTCGGCCAGTTCCCAGCCCATCGCGACGAACGTGTCCGCAATGTTCTCGGCCAGGATTGTGATGGGATGCCGGGCACCGATCGGCTGCCGGGTCGAAGGCAGCGTGACATCGATGCGCTCGGCGACCAGGACCGAGGCGTCCCGCTCGGCACGCAGGACCGCCAGCCGCACCTCGTAGCCGCTCTGGACATCGGTCCGAGCCACGTTGACCCGTTTGCCGGCGTCGGCGCGGTCAGCCTTGGGCAGCGACCCGAGGGCCTGGCGCACCAGCGCGATCGGCGACCGGTCACCGAGGTGCTCGGTCTTGGCACGGGCGAGCTCGTCCAGGGAGGTTGCCTGGCCGAAGGCACGCCTAGCTGCGCTGACCGCTTCGGCCAGCGCATCGTCTGATAGGTCTACTGGCTGATCAGCCACCCGGCGATCATAGGCGATGCACTTGGGCGCACTTCGCCTGCATTTGTCGCGCGGCGCGATACCCTCACGCCGTGTTGATCGGACGCCTCGGCATCTGCGGAGTATGGGTTTTGGGTATTGCAGCCATGACGTTGGTGGCGGCCCACAGCGGGTGGTGGGCGTTGCTTGCGGTGCCTCTGCTGGCGCTGGCAACGCTGGGCACCCGGGATCTGGTGCAGGCACAGCACACGATTCTGCGGCTGTACCCAATCGTCGGGCACGCCCGCTGGCTGATGGAGTTCGTCCGTCCCGAGATCCGGCAGTACTTCATTGAGTCCAACACCGAGGCGTCACCGTTTGACCGTGACACCCGCGATGTGGTGTACGAGCGCGCCAAAGGCACAAAGAGTGACGAACCGTTCGGCACCGAGCGCGATGTGAACGCGATCGGTCATGAGTTCCTGCGGCACTCACTGCGTGCGCGTTTCGCCGACGACCTCAATCCGCGGGTACGACTGGGCGGCCCCGACTGCAGCCAGCCCTACGACATCGCGTTGCTGAATGTGTCGGCGATGAGCTTCGGGGCGTTGTCTGCCAACGCGATCGGAGCGCTCAACGCGGGCGCGGCCCGGGGCGGCTTCGCTCATGACACCGGCGAGGGTGGGATAAGTCCATATCACCTGCGCGGCGGTGGAGACCTGATCTGGGAGATCGGTTCCGGTTACTTCGGTTGCCGCGACGCCGACGGACACTTCGACCCCATTTCGTTCACCGAGAAGGCGGCGATGCCGTCGGTTAAAGCGGTGTCGGTGAAGCTGTCTCAGGGAGCCAAACCGGGTCTTGGCGGCGTGCTTCCCGGCGCGAAGGTCAGCCCGGAAATCGCTGCTACGCGGGGAGTCCCGGTGGGACAAACGGTTGTCTCGCCGCCGGCGCACAGCGCGTTCCAGACCCCGGTCGAGTTTGCCGAGTTCATCGCGACACTGCGCAGACTGTCCGGCGGGAAGCCGGTGGGTTTTAAACTCTGCGTCGGCTCCCGCTCGGAGTTCCTGTCGATCTGCAAGGGCATCCTGGCCACGGGGATCGCACCGGACTTCGTGATTGTCGACGGATCCGAGGGCGGCACCGGTTCCGCGCCACAGGAATTCGAGGACTACGTAGGGATGCCGCTTACCGAAGGGCTGATGCTGGTGCACAACAGCCTGGTAGGCACCGGACTGCGGGACCGAATCAGAATCGGGGCCTCGGGCAAGGTGGCCACTGGCGTCGACGTCGTCAGCCGGATCTGCCAGGGGGCGGACTTCACGTTGTCCGCGCGGGCGATGATGTTCGCGATCGGGTGCATACAGGCGCTCAAATGCAACACCAACCGCTGTCCGACCGGGATTGCCACCCAAGATCCCGCCCGCGCCAGTGCATTGGATATCACCGACAAGACGACACGAGTGTTCAACTTTCAGCGTGCCACCGTGGCCAGCGCCGCCCAGATCGTGGCCTCGATGGGTCTGGCAGGATTCCATGAGCTGGCCCCCGCCATGCTCAATCGCCGCGTCGAGGGCCAGAGGACGCAGAGTTACGCCGAGATCTATGAATGGCTGATGCCGGGCGAGCTGCTCGATGACCCGCCGCAGTCGTGGCTATCCGACTGGATCGAAGCGTCCGCCGAGCAGTTCCAGTAACCCTTAGAAGGGTGGTGGGTCGTGGGTGGCTTGGATGGTGTGGAGTTGTTGTTGCCAGCGTTGGTCGGCTTCGCGGTGGTGGCGGTTGAGGCGTCTTTCGGCTTCGACGCGCTGGGCCCGGTTCTGGGTGCGGGTGGTGCGGCGCTGGGGCATCGCGGCGGTGCGCAACGCTGTGGGGTGATCTGTACGGTCGCGCGGGGCTTGCTGCTCGGCGGGTACCGCAGCGGCGGTGGGCGCACACATGGTGGGGAACAGCACCGCCGATCCTGGTGTGGTGATGTGGGTGTCTCCGGCGGGTGAGGTCCAGATGATGGTGGCGTCGGGCAATTGTTGGTCGCGCCAGCCCCAGAATGTT
>CAXMSM010000205.1:0-2891 GCA_964195655.1 uncultured Gammaproteobacteria bacterium
GGCAGACGAACGCGACTAGTCAAACAGTAATCCCACTAGCCCCACTGTCAACTTTCGTCACGCCGGTATCACGGTCTGGTCGCAGGGCGGTCGCAGGGCGGTCGCCGCGGCATTGCCAGCGTCGAAACGCTATGCGGCGCCCAGCCGTTCAACCAGTTGATAATCAAGAGCGGCTAACCGGATGGCACGAGCCGGTAGATGGCATCGGCGCCGTCATCGGTGATGTAGATCGCTCCGTCGGGCCCGGCCACAGCGGCCACCGGCCGACCCCAACGCGACCCGTCGTCGGCCTGGAAACCGCCGACAAGCGTCTGCTGGTCGCCTAGATCGCCGTCACTCCAGGGGTAGAACGACACCTCCGGTGCGCGTGGTGGTCGCCGGTTCCACGACCCGTGCACGCCGACCAGCGCTCCGCGCGCGTAGGGCTCGGGTATGCCGCCGTCGACGAAGCTGAGCCCCAGCGGAGCCGAATGCGCGCCGAGGCTTTGCTCCACCCGGGGCAGCGACGAGCAGTCCATCAGTTCGCCGTCGGGGTTGGTCTGCACGTCCCGGATGAACGGCAGGTCCGCCGGCCCCGAAGCAGCGTTGTCGGAATTGCAGTATGGCCAACCCAATTCGCGGCCAGGAGTTAATCGGGCCAACTGTTCGGGGGGGTGATTGTCCACATAGTCGGGGATAACACGCCCGTAGTCCGGACCCGGCTCCGGGAACGCGACGTTATCCCGCCCATTGACCGCTGTCCACAGCGCACCGTCGGGCGCCACCGCGAGTCCGGTGCCGTTGCGGACGCCGGTAGCGAACGGTGCGGCCGGCCCACCGCCCGGCGGGACCCGCATGATCGTCGCTCGGGGCGGGACGGCGGTGCGGTCGGATGACGAGATGTTGCCCGTTGAGCCGATAGAGAAGTACACCGCGCCATCCGGGCCGACGGCGACGCTTTTCAGCGCGTGTGAATAGGCGCCGCGCAGATCAGGGCTTCGGGTGTCTGGAAGGCCACCCGCCACGATCCGGCGATTCGTGGCCGACCCGGCGGCGTAGTCGTAGGCATCGATCTGATCACTTTGCGCCACAAAGAGAGTCGATCCCGAAAAGGCCAGGCCATGTGGTTGATCCAGGCCATCGAGCAGTACCGACTCCTCGGGGGGTCCGTCAACCGCGGGTGCGAACCGCAGCACCTTGCCAGCGCTGGGGATGGACACGAGCAGGTTCCCGTCGGGCGTCCAGACCGCCAGTCGCGGCTTGGGCGTCCGTGTCCAGACTGACAGCGTCCACCCCGGTGGCACCACGGCCCGACGCGGTTCGTCGAACGGCGCAGCCGCGCCATCAGGATCGACCCGAACGGTCACCACCGTGGACCCGGCTACCAGTGGCCCGGCCGACGGGGCCGTGGTCGGGACCGGCGAGGTGGCCCGCGGTGCTGGGGGAGCAGTGCACCCAGCGAGCAGCGTCAGGCCCGCGAGCAGGATCACGCCCAAAAGAACTGTGCTGGTTCGCCTATGCCGCGCCGAGTTCCGCATGCATCTCCCAGACGAGGATCTCAGCGGGCTCGGTAGCGGTGACGCGCTGACCACCGGCTGCGGTGAACCGGACGGCATCACCCTCGAGCAGTGGACCCGCATCCTCGAGGGTGACTTGGCCCCTCGGAACGAATAGGTGCAGATACGGTGCCGCGGGCAGCTCAATGCTCTGGCCCGGCTGCAACCGGGCGCCGTGCAGAGCGGCGTAGCGGTTACGGATCGTGACCGCGGCCGCGTCGCTGTGCTGGGGCATGCCGGAGGCGATCGTCACCAGGTTGCCTCGCAGAAGTTCGTCCTCGATTTCAACCTGCTGGTAACCCGGGGTGATGCCCGACTCGTCTGGTATCACCCACATCTGAACGAAATGTACTGGATCGCTGTGGGAATGCTCTCCGGTCAGCGTCCAGGAGTCATTCTTCTCCGAGTGAAGGATTCCGCGGCCGGCGGACATTCGCTGAGCCAGCCCCGGGTAGATGACACCGGCGTGGCCGGCGGAGTCCTGGTGCACCAACGAACCCCGCAGCACCCACGTGACAATCTCCATGTCGCGGTGTGGATGGGTGTCAAAACCGGTGCCCGGCTTGACGGCATCATCGTTGTTGACCAGCAGCAGACCGTGGTGGGTGTTGTCGGGTTCGTAGTGGCTGCCGAACGAGAACGAATGTCTGGAGTCCAGCCAGGCGATTTTGGTATTGGCGCGGTCGCTGCCGCGCCGGACATCGACGATGGCCTGACTGCTGCTCACTACGATCACTCCTCGGGAGTCGTTGTCAGCCTAGGTGGCCGTGACGACACCGACAACATGAATGATATGTCATGTATTCCGCTAGGGTGGCATCCATGGAGTGGCTCAGCGACGAGCAACAGCGGATCTGGCGCAACTACCTCGAACTGACGGGCAGCCTGCATACGGCGATGAACCGGCAGCTGCAGCGGGATTGCGAGCTCTCGCTGTCCGAATACGACATTCTCGTCACACTCTTGGAGCGGGGGCCGTTGCGGATCAACGTGCTTGGTGAACTCATCGGGTGGGAACAGAGCCGGGTATCACACCAACTGCGCCGCATGCGTGGACGTGGCCTGGTGGAACGCGCAGGCGACGACGACGACCGGCGGGGCGCGACCGTGACGATCACCGACGGGGGGCGGTCTGTCCTGCGAGCGGCAGCTCCCGGGCACGTGGAATTGGTTCATAGCGTGATGTTCGACGGACGGTCCACAGCACAGCAGCGCGCGTTCGGTTCTGCGATTGAAAGCGTTCTCGACAGGATCCGGACCGGCACGCCCGAGTCTTAGCCCCAGATCAGCTGGCGGAGTCTTAGCCTTGATCCACCGATAAATGGGCTGGTTGTCGGGGTGTCGGAATGAAGAAAG
>CAXMSM010000206.1:0-5812 GCA_964195655.1 uncultured Gammaproteobacteria bacterium
AGTTGGTCCAGACGACGTTGGTGAGCACACCGAACAGGCCCTCGGCGTTGAGTCCGTGCGGCGCCACCAAGCGGTGCGACAGCAGGTGCAGGCGCAGGTAGGCGTCGTAGGCGTCGCCCGCCTTGTCTTCCAAGGAGGTGATGACGGTGCGGACCGCAACGGTCTCCACACCGCGGTCCTCGTCGCTGCCGACGAGGTCGGCGAGCACCGCGAAATTCTCGGGCACCTGAGCCACCGAAAGCCGGACCGTTCCCCGGTCGTCGGTGGGCCCGTCGCCGCCCAGTTCAGGAGCCGGGAACCAGGTGTCGAGTACGGTTCCGTCGGCCGCAATCGTCGCTATGCCTACGCCTGATGCAGAAGTCACGGCGCTAAGACTAACGTCAAGGGCGTGGGCCTTGATCTGCATGGTGACCCCGTCGCGCTGACCGCGGCGCTGGTGGACATTCCCAGTGAATCGCGCCAGGAGAAGCGCATCGCCGACCAGATTGAGGCTGCGCTGCGCGAGCAGGCCACCGGCTTCGAGGTGATCCGCAACGGCGACGCCGTGCTCGCTCGCACGAGCCTCGGCAGGCAGTCGCGGGTGCTGCTTGCCGGACACACCGACACAGTTCCCGCGGCCGACAATGTGCCCAGCCGACTCATTGACGGGGTATTACACGGGTGCGGAACCTCAGATATGAAGTCGGGGGATGCGGTGTTCCTGCACCTGGCCGCCACCATCGTTGACCCCGCCCACGACATCACCCTGGTCATGTACGACTGCGAGGAGATCGAGGCCTCGGCCAACGGACTCGGCCGCATCGAACGTGAGCTGCCCGCGTGGCTCGACGCCGATGTGGCGATCCTCGGCGAGCCCTCGGGCGGATACATCGAGGCAGGCTGTCAGGGCACCCTGCGCGTTGTGATCAGTGCCTCGGGGACCCGGGCGCACTCCGCGCGATCGTGGTTGGGGGACAACGCCATACAGAAGCTTGGCGAGGTGCTGGCCAGGCTCAGGCAGTACCAGGCGCGCAGTGTTGACATCGACGGTTGCGTGTACCGCGAAGGACTCTCGGCGGTCCGCATCGACGGCGGCATCGCCGGTAACGTCATCCCCGATGCGGCGACGGTGACCGTAAACTTCCGGTTCGCCCCGGACCGCAGCATCGAGCAGGCTTACGCGCACGCGTGCGAAGTCTTCGACGGCCTTGAGGTCGGGTTCGAACTCACGGATGCGGCGGCCGGCGCGTTGCCGGGTCTCACCCGACCCGCCGCGGCCGCTCTCGTCGACGCGGCAGGCGGGCAGGTGCGCGCGAAGTATGGCTGGACCGACGTGTCACGATTCGCGGCGCTGGGCATTCCGGCTGTCAACTACGGACCTGGTGACCCCAACCTGGCGCACCGCACCGACGAACGTGTCGAGGTCGAGGACATCAACGCCGTAGCCGACATGCTGCGACGGTATCTAACCGGTTGACATCTAGCCGGTTGACGTCACCCCAAGGAGCGAAAATTGCTATCGCAGTACGAAAAAGCCCGGGCATTCTTCGCTTTGCACCAGGCCGGCACATTCATCATGCCCAACGCTTGGGACGCCGGTTCAGCCAAAATCCTGGCGGCCCACGGCTTCAAGGCATTGGGGACGACCAGCAGTGGCTTTGCTGTCGGGCTCGGCCGGCCCGATGCGCTAAGTGCCGTGTCTCTCGATGAAGCGCTGGGCAATATCGCTGAGATCGCGGCCGCCGTTGACATCCCGGTAAGTGCCGACTTTGAGAACGGCTATGCCGATGATCCCGCCGATGTTGCCGATAACGTGCGGCGCTGTGTCGCTGCCGGAGCTGCCGGCTGCAGCATCGAAGACTGGACTGGTGACACCGAAAGAGGCTTCTATGGTGAGGATCTGGCCGTTGAGCGGGTAGCAGCAGCAGTTGAGGCGGCCGGTGAAGCAATTGTTATTACCGCACGATGTGAAGCGCTGCTGTACCGGCATCCCGACGGTTTCGCCATGGCGTTGCAGCGGCTGAAGCGATTTGTCGAAGTGGGCGCACCTTGCGTCTACGCGCCGGGGGTCGTGGATCGGGCTCAGATCGCGATGTTGGTTCAGGAGATGGGTGCGCCGGTGAATCAACTGGTCGGACTGCAGGGGGCAGGTGCAACGGTGGACACAATGGCGCAGCTTGGTGTGCGGCGACTGAGTGTCGGCGGCAGCCTGATGCGCGCCACGATTGGGCCGTTGATTGCCGCGGCGCAGGAGATGCGCGACAACGGCACGTTCACGTTTACTGACGAGGCTCCGAGCGGTGGTCAGATCCTGAAGATGTTCGATGCAGGCTGCTGACCGGGTTTCCGGTCGCGTTTTCAGATCGGGGTGACGGTGTCGCGGCCGTCTTGTTTGGCTTGGTACATCGCTTCGTCGGCAAGTAGGGAGTCCGGCCTCGAAATCCGGCGATGCCGTGTAGCGCGCTGTTCATTTCCGATCAAAGCAGCGTGCAGACTCCGGAATTGCGGCTTTCAGGCGCTGTGGGACCAAGGTCCCTACGGGTAGGTGACCTTTAGGCGAGGGTGAGTCATGTTCTGGGTCCGCCGGTAGCCGGACCCGCGTCCCGCGCGGTCGCCTCGATCGACTCCGCGCCGCGCCGGTCACCTTGTTCGTACGAAAGCGCCGCCTGTTGGAGGAGTTCTGCGATGGACTCAGCGCTGCTTTGGGTGACAATCATGGACCCGGCGCGCGAGTCCAGCGTGGCGGTCAATGCCCTATTGACGCCCGATGCGATAGTCCCATGCGATATGGCGAATTCGGCGGACCCGGGTGCGTCGGCAGCGAGGGATTCCAGGCTCGTGGCGACGGCCTTGTGGATGTCGCGGAGGGCGCGCACGCCATCGGTGTTGACCGAAAGCGGTTCGACCATCGAGTACCTCCAAAGTGTGTTCTGGCCGATTTTAGCGCGGCAGTGCAGGGGTTTTGCGCGTCAATCTCCTGATCCGGAGTCCTGATCCAGAACCCCGGTTCGGTGGGCTAGTTCAGGCGTCGCCACGCGCGGCTGACAAGGCCGACCGGCCGAACGCACAGTCGACTTCACCGGATAGCCGGGCCAGCTTCTCGACTCCCTGCAGATCCCCGAGCTGAACCGCGTCGGCCGCGGCCCGCAGCGCGATGGCGCTCTGACCGCCGCGCTCGGCGGCCCTGATCGCGTCTCGGGCCGCGGCTACAGCCCCGTGTGTATCGGCTCGGGATGCCATCGTCCATGCTCGCGCCAGCGCCAGCTCCGGGGCGAACAGCATCGATTTCAATCCGTGTCGGGACTCGGCACGGCCCAACGCTTTTCCCGCCTCGACCGGCTCACCGAGGCGGCCCAGCGCCTGCGCAAGCAGCATCCACGCCAATGGGCCCCACGAATATCCCGTTGGGGTAAGCGTTGTCGCCACACTTCGCAGCAGTGTCACCGCGTTGTGCAAATCTCCGGTGGCGATCAACACGTCGGCAACCAGCACTTCGCCGATCGAGCGTCCTGGTTGCTGCCGCTGCGCGAAATCGGTCAGTCGCCTTGCCAGCGCGAGCGCCCGTTCCGGTTCGCCCGTCATCAGCAGGGCTGTCGTCTGACCAAACCCGCTGGTGAAACGCAGCAAGCCGGGGTGCCCGGCGGACAGAGCTTGTTCAGCCAGCGCATCGACGTCACCGAAGTGGCCTATCCGCGCGGAACTCAGCGCGGCGGCCGATGCGGCCCAGCCGATTGCGGTGTCGTCGGCTGTTGGCGATCCCAGGACCTCGTCTGCGATCTCCTTGGCCCGGCTGAGATCCCCGGCATTCATCGTGAACGTCGCCGACAGCGCGTCCAGCGTGGTCAGCGCGACCGGGGAGGAGACCTTGCCGCGGGTGGACTTCAGGAACGCCGTCGCGCGCTCGGGCTGAGACAGCATCCAGAATTGGTTGGCCGCGGTGGGCAGCGCCCACGCCATCAGTTGGTCTTCGGTCAGCGCTGCCGGATCGATCTCCGCGAGCACCTCTTCGGCCTCCCGGCCGCGACCTTGCCACGCCAGTGCGTAGCCGACGATGAGGCGAGAGGCCAGATCCGGTTCCCGCCCGAGTGCCGCCCGTCCGAGTCGTTCACTGAGCTCCAAATCGCCCAGCCGCAATGCTTCCTGGGCGGCCGCGCGGACATCGGACACCGGCTGCGGTCTATCACTGTCGATCGCCAGGACAGCCCGGCGCAGCCGCCCCACGACACCGCTACCTCCTGAGACTTGGAGACGCCCGACCAGCGCGGTGCGTAGCCGCCGCAGGTCCGGCCCGCCGAGAGCGCCGCAGACCGCGTCGATGAACAATGGATGGGCGGGGCGGAGTCCGTCCTCCGTTGCGGCGACCGCCCCGCAGCGTATGGCCTCGTCGACGGCGTCGGCCCCGGCCAGCGCCGCCGCGTCGGCACTGGGCAGCGGGTCGGTGACGGCGAGGAACTCCAGGACCCGGTGCGCTGCTGCCGGCAGTGTCTCGACGAAGTCGTCGACCTGCGCCATCAGCCGACTGTCTTCGTGGCCCGGCGGTTCGAGGTCGATCCGCGTCACCAGTCCGTCCTGCCACAGTGCTGGAATCTCGGGGGGTATTCGAGCTCTGCCGACGGTGGCGGTGACCAGCATCCGGACTCTGCTGCTGACCGCCAATTGATAGACGAGCGCAGCGGACAGCGAATCCAGCAGGTGAGCGTCGTCGACGACCAGAAGTCGACCGTCGCCCAGTGCCTCCCGTGCGGACCGCAGTACTGCGGCGGTCTTGCCGGTCTCGGGCACATCGAACAGCCGCTCGAACGCGGCGAACGGGATCGCCGCCTCCGATGCCGTCGCCCGCACCCAGTCAACCCGCGGAAAGGCCGGGCCTAGCCGCTCGGCAGCTTCGCGCGCCAACGTCGACTTGCCCACTCCCGCGGGGCCGATCAGCATCGCGCCGGAACGAGTGCGTACACCCAGGTCAAGCTGGTCGAACGCCGGGTCGTGGGCCGCGGTCACCCAGTTCACAGGCGTCGGCACAGGCGGGGGCACGGGCACCGGCTAAGCCTAATAGAGCCTATGGCTACGTTTGAGCTCGTGTCCCGAGAACCCGAACGTGAATGGTCCGTCTGCGTCTACTGCGCCTCGGGACCGACGCACCCAGAGTTACTGGACCTCGCAACCCGAATGGGGCAGGCGATTGCGCTCAAGGGCTGGACGCTGGTCTCCGGCGGCGGCAATGTCTCGGCGATGGGCGCACTAGCCAACGCTGCTCGCGCCGGCGGTGGATACACCGTAGGAGTGATTCCCAAGGCGCTCGTTCACCGTGAGGTCGCCGACACCGAGGCCGATGAACTCGTCGTCACTGACACCATGCGGGAACGCAAACAGGTGATGGAGGATCGCGCCGACGCGTTCATCGCGCTGCCTGGCGGGATCGGCACGCTCGAGGAATTCTTTGAAGCCTGGACCGCGGGTTATTTGGGTATGCACTCAAAGCCGATCGTGATGCTCGACCCGTTCGGGCATTACCAGGGGTTGCTGGATTGGCTGGGCGGGCTGGTCGAAGGTGGTTACGTGGCCGAAGATGCACTGGGGAGACTGGTCGTCGTCGACGACGTCGATGCTGCTCTGTCCGCATGCGCACCGGTCGATTGACCAATGTCACCAGCAACCCAATGTCGCCAGCAACTAGGGTGACCGACAAACCGACACAGCAGAGGAGTCGATATGACGGAGAAAGCTGAAACTCGCAGCAGCGTTGGGTGGTTCGATATCGCTGGCCAGCTGCCCGGTCTGCTGATGGATGCGCCGGCGATCCTGCGAGGCGTCGCCACCGGGTTCCTCGCCCGCC
>CAXMSM010000207.1:0-5377 GCA_964195655.1 uncultured Gammaproteobacteria bacterium
CAACCGTGGCAACGGTGAATGACTTTGAGCGCAAAGAAGAACTGGTCACTCAGTGGCAGGAGTTGACGGTCAAGGTCGATGCTCAGGATGCTGCCGCCACCGTTGCTCCTGGCGCGCCGCTGCCCACGTTCCCGGACATACCGGTAGCGAACCTCGACCCAGCTACGCTCATCACCCCGCCTTCAGAACTGCAGGTCATTCTGGAGACCACTAGGCCTTCGGGAACCACTGGGCCTTCGGGGACGACTGGGCCTTCGGGGACGACTGCGGCTTCTGAGGCGGCCACCGCTTCGGAGACAGCTTCCCCTTCGGGGACGACTGCGGCGTCGGGGACGACTGCGACTTCTGAGGCGGCAGCTGCGGCGGAGACTGACTCCCCTGCGGAGACCACTGCACCTTCTGAGGTGGATGCGGCTTCAGAGACGGCTTCCCCTTCGGGGACCACTGCGGCTTCGGAGGCGGCCTCACCGTCTCCGACCAGTTCGGCGGTCACCACGGCACCGTCATCGAGTGCGTCTCCGACTACGACGCGGTCACCTGCTACCGCCACCACGTCGACGTCGGTTGCGGCTCCCTCTTCGGCCTCGGCGCCCTCGTCGTCGCCAGCTACAGCGGTACCATCGCCCACGGCGACGTCGGCGCCCGCGCCGGTAACCACCAATGACGCCCCGGCGGCGCCGTCATCGACACCTGCATTGCTGCCGACCACCACGACGCTGATCGAGGCGCCATAAGGGCCCGATGAGCCGAGATGATGCGGTACTCGAGACTCAGCTCTCAGCGATACCCGTCAGATTCCGATGCCGCTTCGTTGAGTGAGGCATCGGCGTAACCCCGGCAATAGTCCCACGTCACGTAGGAATCGGGTTCGGGGTCGAATGCCGGTTCGTGCGGACGGACGGTGCCGTCGACGAGTAGCTGCAGCAGGTTCGCGCGCAGCATGTCCCAGTCGTGATAGTGGTCCTGCTGGCATTCGTCACAGCAGACAACAAGACCGCAAATTCCCTTGTGCGCCAGCAATGCCTCGTAGACCGTGAGGTCGGCAAGATCGGCTTCGACGGCCATGCGCTCCTGAGCGTCCAGTGGCTGCCCAGGTTCCAGCGCATCAAGAGCGCCCGACGGATCGGCCGGGTCGTCGGCGAACGGGTCGGGAGGCAATCCTGGTGGCAGGTGGTCTCGCACGGCTCCAAGACTACGCAGGCCCCCAGGTCTTGCGCCAGCGGTTACTCGGCACGTCGGGGGAACCGAAACTGCGAGCAGGTTGGCCGATAAGATGTGGCATTCACGTCGGGTCTGTGCCTGGCCGTATCTGTTACTGGAGGCTCATCCCAATGTCGATACCCACGTCGATGGCCGAAAGCAGTATCCCCATCGCCGTCCCGGTGCCCACCGGGGGTGACGATCCCACCAAGGTGGCGATGCTGGGGCTCGCTTTCGACGACGTCCTGCTCCTGCCTGCCGCATCAGATGTGATTCCCGCCACAGCGAACACTTCCAGCCAGCTCACCCGCCGGATTCGGCTGAAAGTCCCGTTGGTGAGTTCGGCTATGGACTCCGTCACCGAGTCGCGTATGGCCATCGCGATGGCACGCGCCGGGGGCATGGGCGTGTTGCACCGCAACCTGCCGGTGTTCGAACAGGCTGGTCAGGTGGAGACCGTCAAACGATCCGAGGCCGGGATGGTCACCGACCCGGTGACCTGCTCGCCCGCCAACACGCTGGCCGAGGTCGACGCCATGTGCGCCAGGTTCCGCATCTCGGGCCTGCCGGTGGTCGACGACGCCGGCGCGCTCCTGGGGATCATCACCAACCGCGACATGCGCTTTGAGGTCGACCAGTCCAAGGCGGTCGCCGAGGTGATGACCAAGGCGCCGCTGATCACCGCCCAGGAGGGGGTTTCGGCCGAAGCCGCGCTGGGGCTCTTGCGTCGCCACAAAATCGAGAAGCTGCCGATCGTCGATGGCCACGGCAAGCTCACCGGACTCATCACGGTCAAGGACTTCGTCAAAACCGAGCAGTTCCCGCTGTCCACTAAGGACAGTGACGGTCGACTGCTGGTCGGCGCCGCGGTGGGTGTCGGCGAGGACGCCTGGACGCGTGCGATGGCGCTCACCGAGGCCGGCGTCGACGTGTTGATCGTGGATACTGCGCACGCCCACAACCGGGGCGTGCTCGAGATGGTGCGCCGCCTCAAGACTGTCGTTGGTGACCGCGTCGAAGTGGTCGGCGGTAACGTCGCCACCCGCGCCGCGGCCGCCGCGCTGGTGGATGCCGGTGCCGATGCGGTCAAGGTCGGCGTCGGTCCCGGCTCGATCTGCACCACGCGGGTTGTCGCCGGTGTCGGCGCGCCTCAGATCACCGCGATCTTAGAAGCAGTAGCGGCCTGTCGTCCGTATGGAGTCCCGGTGATCGCCGACGGCGGGCTGCAGTACTCAGGCGACATTGCCAAGGCGCTTGCCGCCGGCGCATCCACCACGATGCTGGGCTCGCTACTGGCTGGCACCGCGGAGTCCCCCGGGGACCTGATCTTCGTTAACGGCAAGCAGTTCAAGAGCTACCGCGGCATGGGCTCGCTCGGGGCGATGCAGGGTCGCGGGGCTGGAGGCAACCTCCGTGGCAGTTATTCCAAAGACCGCTACTTCCAGGACGACGTGCTGGCCGAGGACAAACTGGTACCCGAGGGCATCGAGGGGCGAGTGCCATTCCGGGGGCCGCTCTCGACGGTCATCCACCAACTCACCGGCGGACTTCGCGCCGCGATGGGCTACACCGGCTCAGCCACCATTGAGCAGTTGCAGCAGGCCCAGTTCGTGCAGATCACGGCAGCGGGGCTCAAGGAAAGTCATCCTCACGACATCACGATGACTGCGGAAGCCCCGAACTACACCAGCCGCTAGGGGCCTTCGGCCCAGTCAAGGACTGATCCACATGCGTGACATGGTTGAAATCGGCATGGGCCGGACAGCCCGCCGAACCTATGAACTCTGCGACATCAACATCGTGCCTTCCCGGCGCACCCGCTCGTCCAAAGACGTCTCGACGGCCTGGCAGTTGGATGCGTACCGGTTCGAGATTCCGGTGGTCGCCCATCCCACCGATGCGTTGGTTTCGGTGGAGTTTGCCATCGAGCTCGGACGTCTAGGCGGTCTCGGTGTACTCAACGGTGAGGGCCTGATCGGGCGGCACGAAGACGTCGCCGAAAAGATCGCCCAAGTGCTTGAGGCCGCGGACCGGGAGCCCTATCCGTCCGAGTCCATCCGGATGCTGCAGCAATTGCATTCGGCGCCAATCAATCCCGATCTTCTGGGTGCCGCCGTCGCGCGGATTCGCGACGCCGGAGTGACCACCGCGGTGCGCATCAGCCCCCAGAACGCACAGGCGCTGACGCCCACGTTGGTATCGGCGGGCATCGACCTGCTGGTCATCCAGGGCACGATTATCTCCGCCGAACGCGTTGCGCAGGACGCCGAACCGCTGAATCTGAAGACCTTCATCTCCGAACTCGACGTGCCGGTGGTCGCGGGCGGCGTGCTGGATCAACGCACCGCGCTGCACCTGATGCGGACCGGCGCCGCTGGCGTGATCGTCGGCTACGGCTCCACCAGTGGGGTCACCACCAGCGACGAAGTGCTGGGTATCAGCGTGCCGATGGCAACGGCAATCGCCGACGCGGCGGCGGCGCGACGGGAGTACCTCGACGAGACGGGCGGACGGTACGTCCACGTGCTGGCCGACGGCGACATCCATACCTCCGGGGAGCTGGCCAAGGCCATCGCCTGTGGCGCCGATGCGGTGGTGCTCGGAACGCCGCTGGCTTCGGCGGCCGAAGCGCTGGGAGGAGGATGGTTCTGGCCAGCGGCGGCAGCTCATCCCTCGCTGCCGCGCGGCGCGTTGCTGGAGGTCGCCGACGGTGAACGACCTTCCCTGGAGCAGGTGCTGACCGGTCCCTCTGACGACCCGTTCGGTTCGCTCAACCTAGTGGGCGGCCTGAGTAGGTCGATGGCTAAGGCGGGCTATTGCGACCTCAAGGAGTTCCAGAAGGTCGGGTTGACGGTGGGGAGCTGACCCGGTTCTGCCGCCCGCGTTGCCCGCGTTGCCCGCGTTGCCCGCGTTGCCCGTATGTCTCTGGTGCCCGCGTTATGTCTCTGGTGCCCGCGTTGTCGAACGTGAAAGCACCGTCACGCTGGGAGGCGACAGTGCCGCCAGCTTCACGCTGGCCGGCGCGCGGCGGCGGGCAAGGCCATCCGCTGGGCCCGAGCTGCGCGCACTCTACGCAGAACGCCCTTCGGCGCGTCTCCGGCGAGCACCCGCACGACTATCCATCCTCGCTGCTGGACTAGCTCGAGTCGCTTGACATCCCAGCTGTACTGGGACCGACTGGTGCGGTGCTGCTCGCCGTCGTACTCGACCGCAACCATGAGATCCGGCCACCCCATGTCGAGGTAGGCTACGACCGAACCGGTGTCACCGCGCACCGGAATCTGAGTTTGTGGTGGCGGCAGTCCGTCGTCGAGCAGCTGGAGTCGCAGGTACGTCTCCTGCGGGGATTGCGCACCGGCGTCGGCCGACTGCAGCACTTTGCGGGCGGTCACGATGCCCCGTCGCCCGTGTTGCCGCTCAGTGAGTGATTCGACGTCAGCGATCTGCAATGCGGCGGCCCGCATCAACGCGTCGACGGCCGCTGTGGCTGCATGGCGCGGGTGCCAGCAGGCCAGATCCAGGGCGGTCCGCGTCGGCGTTGTCACCGCCATGCCGTCGATCCGAACTATCTCGTCATCGTCGATGCGATCACCCCAGACGCGTAGGCCGGCGAGCCGATGCCGATTGTCGTGGATCAGTTCGACCGGCGACTGCGGATTGACCCACTTGCTGCCGTGGACGGCTGCGGCCGAGAGTCCGGCGATAATCGCGTTCCGCCCCGACCACAGCCAACCCGCCCGTGCCCGGGTGACCGCGGTGACATCTGTGTCAGCGTGGACGTATACGTCCCGGAAGATCCGCGTGTAGTTGCGTTGCAGCTCACCCCAGGGCATGCCTGCGGCGACGGCCACGCTGCCCACGAAAGGTTCCCCCATGCCGCGAGTGTGCCGACGGGCACTGACATTGCGACGATACGTCGGCAGGATCGACGCGAGATACGTCGGCGGGATCGACGCGACCGTGAAGACACCTTCACGCTGGAATACGGGAGTGAGGGCACCTTCACGTTCGATCGGGGGAAGTCGCCGGGGGAAATCGCCGGGGGAAGTCCGCGCGGGAAGTCCGCCACCAGAAATTAGCGTGAGAAATTAGGGTCGGCTCTCTAGCACGTTACCGGTGGGTAAGTTCATAATGTCTTGATGAAGCCTGACTATGACGTCGTCATCATCGGTTCGGG
>CAXMSM010000208.1:0-3055 GCA_964195655.1 uncultured Gammaproteobacteria bacterium
CGGCCACCACGGCCGTCGTTGAGCCGGATATCACCAGTTTCTGCATGTCAACGATCCCGACGAGATTGAGAAGTCGGCGATACGGGCCTGGCGTAGTTCTCGGATTGCGTTCTGACACGGGGAGTCAGATAGTCCTGCGGAATGTCGGTCAGCGACCTGAACCGTTTCCTGGACTTGCCTGACGACGTCCCCGGTCCCGCACAGCACTTCGGCAGCATCGTGCGGGCGGCCATGCCGAACTTACGGGCCATGTCGCCTATCACCGGCATGCGCACGACCATCTCGTGGGCCAGCCCCACCAACGGACGGCCCTCCACCGTGAAGTACGTGTTGTACCCGAGGGCGAACACGAACGTGCCAGGGATGTTCGCTCCGCCACTGTGGTTGCCGACGAATAGAACCGGCTCGTCGGGGACGTTCTCGAACCCGTTCACCTCGGCTCGGAAGTAGAGCTGGGCTGCCAGCCAGAGCCGAGGCAGCATCCCGCGAATGAACTCGGGATCACGACCCTTGAGCCCTTCCGGCGTCCTCGCCAGCACCCGGGTTATTCCGGCCATGGGTCCGGTCACGATGGTTTCCACCCTTCTGCGTCAGCATAATCTGCCGCCCTGATTCTGCTGCAGATCACCCGCTGGGGTGCCAGCCTTTGTGAGATCGGTTTCATGGCCCTTCGACGCGTCGGTGGCGAGAGCACAGCCCCCTTCAGGCAGCCAGCCTCGATATGACAGTTCCTGAGACACATGACACGCGGATCACAACGCCGCTGAGAAAATGACACGCGGAATGAGACCCTAAAAACCGATTGACCGGCCCTACCCCCCGCGGCTGCTGCTGCTGACAGCAGCCGCTGTAGGTTCTCACGATTGGCTGCATCTGGACGCACCGATGCCCTGGGCATCTGCGAACTGTCTCACCCCGAGAGCACGCTGGTTTGTCTCACGAAGTGTTGCATTTCCTACTGCCGTCTCACCGCAGCACACCGTAATGACCCGGTACTGACGCTACTTCTGCGTCGTCCTATCGATGGCCGTGAGCCCGTCTGGTGTTGGTGGATTCGGGCGATGCCCGGTGCTCAGGTACTCCGATTCCAGGACCAGATCAGGCATGAGCGTCTGGTATTCGACGTGGGTCTTGTGCTCCACGGTCTGCCACCGCTTGCCCTGCTCTTCGCGCATGTAGGCGCGGTACTTCGGAGATCCGGGAAAGCCGACGTTATCGGCGACGACGATCGACCCCGAATGCAACAAGCCGCGGTCGGTGATGTTCAGAAGATCGGCGAGGTAGGCATTCTTGTCGTGGTCGATGAATAGGAAATCCACCGCGCCGGGAACGAACCCGTGTTCCGTTCCCAACGCGTCGAGGGTGCGGCCGTCGCCAATGGTGCCGACCACGCAGGTGACCTTATCCTCGACTCCGGCGTGGGCCCAGATCCGTCGCGCCACTTCCGCATTGGCCGCGGACAACTCCACTGAGAACACCTGCGCCAACGGGGCGGCGCGGGCGATGCGCAGCGCGCCGTACCCGCAGTAGGTACCCAGCTCCAGAGCCAGTCGCGGATCGGCGCGGCGCACGGCGGCATCGAGCAGGCGGCCCTTCTCCTCGCCGACGTTGACCAGAAAAGACTTTTCGTAGGCGTATTCGTCGATGGTGGCCAGCACGTCGCCGACGTCGCCAGGACGTGCGCGGGCCTCCACGTAGTCGGCGGCCGCGGCCTCCCGCCCGTCGCCGACCTGCCCGGTGGTGTTGAAGTTGCGGATGCTGACGGCGGTCCGCAGCACCGACCATCGCAGCATCGGCAGACGCCTTATCAAGCTCATACGATCAGGCTACGTGTAGCACCGCCACGGCAATGCGACACTGGGCGTCGACGAATCGGGGGTTGCGTGCCGACAGTGGGGTTATCCGACGGGGTCCGATCACGCGGTGGCCGCACCCTGGTCGCGCTCTGCTATGGCCTGGTCTGCCATCTGTGCTTCGCGCTCGGGGTGGGCACCATGATGGTGGCGATGTACTTTGGGATGAGCCGCTCGCTCGGCGGCCTGTCAGCCCCGTGGAGTTGGGTGGCCAACGCAGCACTCATTGTTCAGTTCCCGCTAGTGCACTCACTTCTACTCACCGTCCGCGGCCGGTCGCTGCTCGCCCGCCTGGCACCATCGGGCACCGGCAGCACGCTGGCGCCGACGACCTATGTCACGATCGCCGGCATCCAGATTTTCGCGTTGTTCGCGCTGTGGTCACCCAGCGAGACAATCTGGTGGCAGGCCCGCGGGGTGGCACTGGCGATCGTGGCGCCGCTGTACGCAGCGTCCTGGCTGCTGCTCGGCAAGTCGATGGCCGACGCCGGCCTCGGACTGCAAACAGGCAGTCTGGGGTGGCTTGCCCTACTTCGCGGGCGCAAGCCCGTCTACCCGCCGATGCCGGTGACCGGGTTGTTCCGGCTCAGTCGCCAGCCGATCTACGTTGCGTTCACCCTCACCCTGTGGACTGTCCCGACGTGGACCCCCGACCAGCTTGTTGTCGCTGCTGCGTTCACTCTCTACTGCTTGATCGCACCGTTGTTCAAGGAAGCCCGGTTCCGGCGGATCTACGGCGCAGCATTCGACACCTACTCCCGCACGGTCCCCTACTGGCTGCCGTGGCCGCGAAAGCAGCGCCGAACCTACAGATAGATCGCCCCACCTGCGCGTGAGACTTCACAAAGCCACCCCGCTGTGGGTTTCCCAGGGTCGTAACTTGTCAAGCGGCGCGGGTGGTCGGGCTGGTTTGGCGGTGCGCCCAGGCGGTGTGTTCGCTGTAGGTGGTGTGGTGGCGGAGGCAGCCGTGGAGGATGCCGACGAGGCGGTTGCCCAGGGCGCGCAGGGCTTGGTGGTGCAGGTCGCCGGCGGCGCGGTGGTGGTCGTAGAAGGCGCGGGCACCGGGGCTGCTCTGCAGCGCGCAGAAGGCCCATTGGTCGATCGCGTTGTAGAGGCGTCGGTTACGGACATGGCGGGCCAGCACGGCGCGTTTTTTGCCGGATGCGATCGTCAGGGGTGATGTTCCGGCGTAGTTTTTGCGA
>CAXMSM010000209.1:0-3156 GCA_964195655.1 uncultured Gammaproteobacteria bacterium
CATCGACACCTTGCCGCCGCACCCGTCACACCTCTTGTGGCTGAACTGGAGCCCCCCGTCGTCGCGTGAGGATATGGCCTACAGCGTGGAAGACGAGATCTACCTGGCGCTCTACGGCGCGTGGAAGGATCCCGCCGACGACGACAAGTACGCCGACTGGGCGCGATCCAACATGGCGGCGATGGCCGACCTGGCGACCGGGATACAGCTTGCCGATGAGAACCTGGGTCAGCGCCCGGCGAAGTTCGCCACCGACGAGACCATGGCCCGCCTCGATAGGGTGCGCGCCGTCTACGACCCCGACGGGCGATTCTACAGCTGGATGGGAAGGCTCTGACATGGCCGCCGACCGGTATCTGGGCTACCGCGATGGCGACGCCGACACCCCGTTCGGCGCGTTCTACAACCCGCAGATGGCTTCGCTGCCGACTCATGTCGTCGAGGCGCTCGAGCACGGGCCGCAGGCCGAGCCGGTGCTGCTCGCCCGCGATGACGCGGCGACGCTGGGCGAGGACGGATATCACCGGACGGAAAATGGTTACGGTGTGTTGGCGGCCGGCGGTTATCAAGTGTCGGTGCGCACCGACATGCCCGGTGTCACCCCGCCGATGTGGATGTGGTGGTTCGGCTGGCATGGCAGCGACTCGCGCCGCTACAAACTGTGGCATCCGCGGGCGCACGTCTCGGCGGCGTGGAAGGACCGCGACGACGCCGGTCGGCGGGGCGCCCGCCGCTACGAAGGCCGGACGTCGCTGATCAGCGAGTACATCGGCTCCACGCTGCTGAAGGCCGCGATTCAGTTCGTCGAACCGTCGACGCTAGGGCTGTCTCATTCCGGTGCCGACGCTGTCGCGGTGTGTGCGCGGCTGGGGTCTAGCAATCTGCCGGTCGACGTCGGGTGGTTCGTCCACCAGATCCGGGCCACCGGCAACGGTAGCGAAATGCGGTCGCGGTTCTGGATGGGTGGGCCGCACATCGCAGTGCGCGGTGGGCAGCGTGTGGCCGATCGCGCGGTGCGGACAGTCGCGTCGCGGATACTGGGCGAGTCGGCCGAAAGTGCGCGCAACCTGCTCGTGCACTGCGCGCAGGAGATGAACCACCTGGCGGGTTTCCTGCCTGCGCTCTATGTCCGCTTCGGCGAGGAGTAACTGCACTTACCCTCCCGCGTCACCGGACCATCGCCAAGGCCGGCCTTAGGCCACAGACCGCCGACCGGGAGGGGCGTTTCCAGCGTGGTCCGATCTGCACTCGCCTGGCCGAGGTGTACGGAGCGACTGTATCCAGGCAGACCATAAAGACGTGCCTGCCGGCCAAGGCAACCAGATCCTTGGGATCGTGATCGGCGCGCACTTCGTTCTTTTCGCCGCCGAAACCGATCACGCCCGCGTCTGAGGACTGCTGATGCCCGCGGTCAATGGCGCCGCGTTGCACGACCACCCACGATGATCGCCGGTCGCGCGGAAGCCGAGGTCAGAGAACCGCAGACGGGAACACTGTCAACGCGCTCGACCGGATGAACGCGCTCACCCTGGACATCATTATCAGCGTGGTGTTCCGGTTCGCCGACTCGACGTCCTCAGCGAATCACCCAGGGCCGCCGGCCCCGCCGACCCGCCGTTACCGCCGTTAAAGCCGTCCCCGCCGTCGCCCAAGATTCCGCCGCTGCCGCCATCGCATGCGGTCAGACCGGTGCACGAGACGGCATCGAAGCTGTAACCACTGCCGATCAAGATCCCGCCGTTGGGGTTCTCGGCGGTGCCGTTACCGAAGAAGAACCGCCACACCGATTCCGCACCCACGGCGGTGCCGATACCGGTTGAATCCACCGCATCGCCGACCGCAGAGGCGGCCAGGTCAGGATCAATCAACTGCCCGGACTGCCCCGAATCGGAGCCACCACTGACACTATTGCTACCAGGACCGCTGATCTCCCGGCGCGCAACAGCGGCCACCGCCCAACCAAACGGCTCCGCCGCCGGAGCCCCAGGACCATCACCAGAAGTCTGCCCGCCCAACCCGCTGCCCGTGCCCGCGGCCACCTCAACCGGGGCTGCGGTCATCACCGGCGCCACATCAGGCACCGCCGGCGCCGCTGCGTCAGTCAAACCCGCCTCCGACGACGTACTGCCCGACGACGAAGAATCCGAATCACCAAGGCCCGACCCAGGCACCGAACCCGCCGACACAACATCGCCGCCATCCGCACCCGAACCATCCGAACCTGAGATATCCGGGGTAGCCACATCCGCATCCGAGCCATCCGGCACGGTGATCACCTCACCCGCCGAACCCGAAACCTCATCGGAATCCAAGCCATCCGAATCCGAGGTATCCGGCGTTGCGTCTGTCGCTATGTCTATGTCTGCCGCTATGTCTGAAGAAGCGTCGCTGCCCGAACCATACGACGAGCCGCCCGGCGACGATGATGTCGTCCTATCCGTCTCACCAGTCGAATCCGACACCGTGGAATCAACCGAAGAACCTCCCGACGCCGAATCACCCGCACCTGAGGGCGACGGCCCCGCCCCCGGCGAACTCGACGCACTCGAGCCCGTCGAGCCGCCCGAACCGGTGGCATCGGCGAACGCTACCGCCGGCATGGACACAATCGCCGCGCCCACACCGAAAGCGAACGCAAGCGCGCCCACCCTTCCCACATGGCTGGAGTAGCCCGACGACGCAGGCTCAGGCAGCACCCGAGCGCCGTACGCGATCGGCTGTGCCCGGACTCGACCAGTAGTCACTCAACGATGACGACCCGACCTGGCAGAATGCCGATCGTCTGATGTGCCCTCCGAACCATGCGTTGAACTCATCTCGGCCTCTCGTGGTCAGGATTTTCTGAGCAAAGCTTGGCCCATTATGAGAACAGAAATCGACCAAGGTTACGTTTCGTAAAATTTCGTAAAGTCTCGACCTCGTGTCTTCTGCACATAGCCCGTTTAGCCTGACCCCGGTCGGTTGATCCACGAGATCTGTGCCCGCTTTTTTAGGTCCACGGTTGTGAGAGTCGAGGGCAGAGTGATCTTCAGGAGGGCTTTGACGGGCGGGCAGCCAAGGTTCTGGGCGGCTTCTTCGAGGCTTACACTGGTTTGTTGATAGCCCGCTGCCGCAGATCTGACTACATAAGGCAGGCGGCGGATAGCATAGGCAATC
>CAXMSM010000210.1:0-3896 GCA_964195655.1 uncultured Gammaproteobacteria bacterium
GGGTGGCCAGCGCGGTCTTGAAGCCAGTGCCGGGCTCGCCGATGATCCGGTCGCCGGGAACCCGGCAGTTCTCGAAGTACAACTCGGTGGTCGGCGAACCCTTGATGCCCAGCTTGCGTTCCTTCGGCCCGATGGTGAAGCCCTCGTCGTCGACGTGCACCATGAACGCCGAGATGCCGTTGGCGCCCTTGTCGGGGTCGGTGACCGCCATGACGGTGTACCAGCTCGACTTGCCGCCGTTGGTGATCCAGCACTTGGTGCCATTCAGGATCCAGGAGTCACCGTCGGCCTTGGCGCGGGTGCGCATCGCCGCGGCGTCGCTGCCGGCCTCGCGCTCAGACAGCGCGTAGGAAGCCATTGCTTCACCGGCGGCGATCGACGGCAGCACCTGCTTCTTCAGCTCGTCGGAGCCGCGCAGGATCAGCCCCATAGTGCCGAGCTTGTTGACCGCCGGAATCAGCGAAGCGGACGCGTCGACGCGGGCGACTTCTTCGATGACGATGCAGGAGGCGACCGAATCCGCACCCTGCCCGCCGAACTCATCGGGCACGTGCACCGCGTTGAATCCCGACGCGATCAGAGCCTGCAGGGCTTCTTCCGGGAAGCGCGCGTTCTCGTCGACGTCAGCGGCGTGGGGAGCGATCTCCTTCTCCGACAGCGCACGGATCGCCGCCCGCAGCTCCTGATGTTCCTCAGGCAACTGGAACAAATCGAACGACGGATCTCCGGCCCAACTAGCCATCATCATCTCCTTGCTACTCGTCAGAACTTTAGTGCGCCCGTAGTGTTGCGCGGCCTTTGCATTCTCAGGAAAGACTCAGCCCCATCGTGGTTGATTCTGAGTATCCATGGGTAATTTTTCAATCATGCAGGTTTACATCGCTGGCCGTAGCTTCCGCCAGATCGCGCATTGCGATTGCGGTTGGAGTGGCGCCGATCGCTGGACACGCGGGTCGGCCAATCTCGACGCCGGCATCCACGCCGCCCAGACCGGTCACCTGCCGGTTCCGTTGTCACCGCGCAGCATTCCGGCCTCCCCCGCCCTCGTCTTGCAGGCCTCATAGCGCCTCAGCATTCAGACTGCGGAGGTGGCGCACCCGCCGCCCCGCACTTCCCCGCCAAGACTGCAGTTTCAACGGCCCCAACCCCCCTGGCGAAGTGGCACACTTGTGGCATGCCCCGCATACGTGTAAGCACTACCGTCGACGCCGATCTGCTAGACACCGCTCGCCGACTTCGCTCCGGGCAGACCGACGCGACCGTGCTCGACGAGGCCCTCGCCGCGCTCGTGGCACGCCATCGTTGCGCCGAAGTGGATGCGAGCTACACAGCCTATGACCAGCACCCCGCCGACGAACCTGACGAGTGGGGGGATTTAGCGTCCTGGCGCCGGGCGGCCAGCACAACATGAGCGCGCTTCCCGCACGCGGGGAGATGTGGTGGTGCGAATTGCCCGGCATCGGTCGCCGCCCAGTGGTTGTCCTCTCTCGTGACGCAGCGATCCCCCGCCTCCGGCGCGCCCTTGTCGGCCCATGCACGACAACCATTCGCGGCCTGGCCAGCGAGGTCGTGCTCGACCCCGAGGCCGATCCTGTCCCCCGCCGATCCGCGGTCAATCTGGACTCAGTCGAAAGCGTCTCAGTCGCCGTGCTCGTCGACCGGCTCGGCCGGCTCGCCGACGTTCGGATGCGCGAAGTCTGCACTGCTCTCGCAGTGGCGGTCGCCTGCGAGTCCGCGCTGCGCTGAGGCCGCGCTTCCCAACTCCGCACAGGTGCACCCACGTGGACGGAAGTGGTGTCGAACCAGGGTTGCGCGGCGGGCCATCATCGACCTCTGCGAGCTGTACGCGCCCTCAACCGTCGTATTCATTTGATTGTGCACACGGGGGTGGAAGCCTATTCCGTACTCACGCGGCTCCCAGCACCGCATCGCGTAGCGCCCGATGTCGTTGATGTGTAGTTGACAAGCCTTCCAGGGGGCCTCGGGCCGCGGCTGCGGGTCAGGTGCGAGATTGCCCGCCGCGTGGCGCCGGGAGGCCCCCGACCGCTATCGCGGCCAAGTCTTGAGCGCGGCGCGGGCAAAGTCGACCGCGGGCCTGGTCGTCCGCTCCCGTCGGTCTAGCCTAAATCCCACCCGCTGCAACAAGCCCAGCCGGCGCAGCGTGGCCTTGGCATCGAAGCTGGCTGCCGCCGCCGAACGCGCGGTGATCGGGGAGCCGTCGCCACTCATCCAGCCCAGTGCGTCGAGCAGTTCCGCGACGAGGGTGTCGACGTCCTCGGTGACCTCGGCGGCCACCGCGGCCAGATACAGCAGCCCAGCGTCGCTGACACTGCGGTCTGCCGACGCGACCGGTGTCCGTTCAGCCAGGTGCCACCACAATCCGACGGGGTCGCTGCGCAGCGCCTTTCCCCTCGCGGTTGCCCTTCCCGATCCACTCATTGTCCAGCTTGAGTTCGCCAAACGCGGCCTCGACATGCGCCGGTGGAAGGTAGCCGGCCTGGGTCAGCTTGATGCCGTCGTCGCCCACCCGCTGCAGTATCCACGTGTAGGCCCACACCGCCGCGGCCGCCGCATCGGTGTCGATCAACACCGGTTCGTCGAGTCGCGCGTCGCCCACCAGCCGCCGCAACTGGTGCTGCGCATCGGTGGTGCGCATCCCATCGAGGAGATCCCGCAGCGGTCCGCTGATTTCGTGTGCGGACGCGATCGCGCCGAGGTCGGTCAACACACCGTTGATCCGATCGATGTCGAACGGCGTCGGCGCCCAGTCGCCTGGATCGATGTCGGGACCATGGATTTCGGCGTAGAAGTCGCGGGCTTCCACGTGGTCGGGGTGCTTTGGATCGGTGGCGGCAACCAGCAGCCCGTAACCGGCGATGCCGCCGCAGTCCTCTGCGGGGCCGGGTTGGCGCCCGCCGGTGCAGACCGCCCGTGGCGCCGAGTCCTCGCGCGCCAGCACGGACTCGAGTCGGATCACATGCTGCCAGTCGTCGCCGAAATCGTAGGCGTAGAACAACGTATCGCCGACATCGACGAGCACCTCATCGAGCCGGACGTCCTCCTCTGGCACACCCTCATCACCGTCGTCGGCCGAAAACGGGCACAGGTAGTACTCGGTCTCACAGCTGTAATATGAAGGGCCACAGCCGAAACGGTGCAGATGAGAATCGGCCCAACCGAATGCGGCTTGGATGATCTCGTGGACCTCGTCCAGAAACATGTCGGAGGCGAGCTCGAGTCGCCGCCACACCGGCGGCTCGGTGCCTGTCAAATCTGCCCGGACCCGCAGCGTCACCGGCTCCGCGCGGCGGGGTCGGCGGCGCACCGGTGGCTTGGTCTCCGCGAGCAGCTGCTCGATCGGCGTCGCGCCGGCCAAGGCCAACCGCCGCGCAAGCATCTGGACATCGGCAGACCCGAGTCCCCCCAGCACCTCGTCGACGATCCGCTGCACCTTGTCGTTGTCGCTCGCCACGCCGGCGACGGTAGCTCACCAGACGTGGCACTGTCAGGATGACGGAGTGGATCACCCAGAGTCGACGGAGATCTCCGACATCACCGATGCGCTGGGCCTGTGGCGGCGGCTGGTGTCGGGTGCGGCCGGCCGACCGGTGCCGCCGGCCGACGCGGTCGACGCGTTCCAGCGGCTCCACCGTGGCGGTGAGTCGGGCGCCTTCGACTCCGCCCTGCTGCTGTGCACTGACTGGCGCTGGCGCCGAGTGAGCGCCCAGGTGATTGCCGGCATCGTGGAGACGGGCATCCTCGACGATGACGACCAGGACCGGCTCGCCGACACGCTGCTCTGGCAGGACCGAGTGCGCTACCAGCACCCGATCTGGTCTGCGAGTTTATCGCATCGGAGGATCCCAACAAGCGAAATTCAATTGTCGATCGGTTAC
>CAXMSM010000211.1:0-11573 GCA_964195655.1 uncultured Gammaproteobacteria bacterium
ACGTGCAGAAGTTCCAGCACCACTGGGTCGCCGTCCAGGCTGTCCACGACGGCGGCGATCGTCTGGGGGTCCTGCAAGTCCCGCCTCGTAGCGGTCTGAGGTAGTAGCAGATGATGGCGCACCATCTTGGACAGGACGTCGACGTCGCAGGACCACAGACCCAGCCGGTTGCCGATCTGGGTAGCCAACTCGGCTCCGATGACGCTGTGGTCCCCGCCGCGGCCCTTACCGATGTCATGTACCAGAGCGCCGAGTAAAAGGAGATCGGGTCGAGATACCCTCGTCGTGAACGCGCTTGCCCGAGAAACTGTTTCGACCAGATGCCGATCCACGGTCCAGATGTGGATGACGTCGCGCGGCGGCAGGTCGCGGACCGCTCCCCACTCGGGGAACAGCCTGCCCCACAGTCCGGTGCGGTCGAGCGCTTCGATCGTGTCCACCGTGGACGGTCCCGCGGCGAGCAGCACGAGCAGATCCTTGAGGGCCTGGCGCGGCCAGGGCGTGCGGAGCTCCGGTGCGGTCGCCACCAGTCGGCCCAGTGTCGAGCCCGCCATCGGCAGGCCGGTGGTCGCCGATGCCGCGGCCACTCGCAATATCAGGCCAGGGTCCCGCTCCGGGCGGGCATCGCGAGCCAAGATCACCTCGCCGTTGAACTCGATCACGCCTTCATCGATCGGGCGCCGTACCGGCCGACGGAGCGCGGACAGACCCCGACGGGGCAACGAATTGGCCGCGGTGCGAATACCCGCGTCGACGTAGTAGCTGACGGTGCGTGCAGCATCAGAGAGCATGCGGGCCAGGTCGAATCGATCTCCGATGCGCAGCGAGGCGCCAATCTCGTCGGCATGCTGGGCCAGCAGCAGCTCACGTCCGCGTCCCGCGACCCTGTGCAACTCGGTGCGGACATCGAGCAGAGAAAGGTGTGCCTCCCCGAGGGTTTCGGTCGGCGAGGCTAACGACCGACTGGGATACACGTCGGCTAGTTGCGCGATCGCCAGCGCGTTGAGCAGTTGAACGTCACGCAGCCCCCCTCTGCCGCACTTGAGGTCCGGTTCGGCGCGGTGGGCGATCTGGCCACTACGTTGCCATCTCGCTCGAGTGTGCTCGACGAGTTCATCGAAGCGCGAACCGATTCCGGTGCGCCACTGGCTTCGGGCCCCGCCGACGAGCAGTGAGGACAGGCCGGCGTCACCGGCGATGTGACGGGCTTCGAGCATCGCCATACCGGCAGAGATGTCGTCCCCGGCGACCTCGAGCGCCTGCGGCACCGTCCGGACACTGTGGTCGAGCCGAATGTTGGCGTCCCACAGCGGGTACCACAACAGCTCGGCCACCTCACCCACGATCTCGGACGGCATGTTGTCGTGCAACAACATCAAGTCCAGATCGGAGTGGGGCAGGATCTCGCCCCGGCCCAGGCCTCCCGTCGCTACGATCGCGAAGCCGCTGGTCGCGGTGATCCCGATCTCAGTGGCTTTTGCGTTCAGCCAAAAGTCGTATAGGTCGAGTAGCGCGTCGCGCAGCGCCGCAGCGTCGAGTTGACGCGAACTGCCTGTGAGTAGCTGTTCCGCGGCTGCGACGAGATCGGTTGCAGGGCGCGAAGAACCCGCCGCCGGGCGCACCCATCGAGGGGCTCCGGCGGCGGGGTCGTGTCCCTGTCGTGCCATCAAAGAGCGTCGGTCCCCCGCTCGCCGGTACGCACCCGAACCACGGTCTCCACCGGGCTGACCCACACCTTCCCATCACCGATCTTCCCGGTACGGGCGGCCTGAACGATCACGTCTACCACCTTGTCGACGGCGGCGTCGTCCACGACCACCTCAACCCGGACCTTCGGGACGAAGTCCACCGAGTACTCGGCGCCGCGATAGACCTCGGTGTGCCCCTTCTGGCGGCCATAGCCCTGAACTTCGCTGACGGTCATCCCGAGGATTCCCGTCTGTTCAAGACCGGTCTTGACATCCTCCAGCGTGAACGGCTTGACGATCGCAGTAATCAGCTTCATGTAGTCGATCCCTTCCGATGAAATTGTCGCCGATCAGGCGAGCTCGTAAGCCGTTTCGGCATGTTCAGTCTCATCGATACCTGTGTCCTCATCCTCCTTGGACACTCGCCAGCCAAGCGGTTTGACGACGAACGCAATGATCACAGTCATGATCGCGGTGAAAAGCATGGCCGCGATTGCGATAGCGAACTGCACGACGAGCTGCTGGATGCCGCCGCCATAGAATAGGCCGGTTTCGGTAGCCAGGAGCCCGATAGCGATGGTGCCCCACAGCCCAGCTACGAGGTGCACGCCGACGACGTCGAGCGAATCGTCATAGCCGAACTTGTACTTCAGCCCGATGGCGACCGCGGAGAGCACACCGGCAATCGCGCCGAGGATCAGCGAACCGATCGCGCTGAGCGAACCGCAGGCGGGAGTGATCGCAACCAAGCCTGCGACGACACCCGATGCGGCACCAACGCTGGTGGCATGGCCGTCACGGATACGCTCCACCAACAGCCACGCCAGCATCGCGGCCGCTGTAGCAGCAGTGGTGTTCACCCATACTGCGCCGGCCAGCATATCGGCCGCACCCTCGGAACCTACGTTGAAGCCGAACCAGCCGAACCACAGGATGGCCGCGCCCAGCAACACGAACGGGACGTTGTGCGGGCGGAAGGCGATCTTGCCGAAGCTGTTCCGAGTGCCGAGAAGAATTGCCAACACGAGGGCGGCCATGCCGGCGTTGATGTGCACCACGGTGCCACCGGCGAAGTCGATAGGTGCGACGTTGGCGACCCCTTCGTCGTCCACGCCGAACAGTTTGGCCGCGATACCCGATTCCGAACCCGAGAGCAGGCCTCCGCCCCAGACCATATGGGCCAGAGGGAAATACACCAGCGTCACCCAGATGCCACCGAACAGCAGCCAGGTGCCGAACTTCATCCGCTCAGCCACCGCACCGCTGATCAGCGCGACGGTGATCACGGCGAAGGTGAGCTGGAAAGCAACCCACACGATGGCGGGCACCGTCCCGAATCCACCAGAGACAAAGGTATCGACACCGGCGATCTCTCGAACCTCTGTCAGCTGACTGAGCCCGAACAGCGAGAAGGGATTGTCGAATACGCCGAAGAAGTTGCTGCCGCCGGTGTGTGCCGATGCGAAGGACATCGAGTAGCCCCACAGCACATAGATGACGCTGACGACGCCCATAGAGCCGAACGACATCATCAACATGTTGAGGACAGACTTCTGGCGTGACAGGCCACCATAGAAAAACGCCAGGCCAGGTGTCATGAACAACACCAGCGCGGCGGAGGTGAGCACCCACGCCGTGTCACCGGCGCTCAGGCCCTCCGGCCCGAACGGCAGGAACGCATCGTCTGGTAAGGCTAGGGCCACTTCATGCAAGCGAACCACTTTGTGTGAACCTCCTTGGGATGACGGCCGACAGGATCGGCCAAGAAGAGACTCTGTGGCACGCGTTTCACCGGTGATTCTGTTGTGTTTCGGATATGTGAACGGATAAACCCAAGTCGTTACGCTCGTGTTTCCACCACCACGATCAACAAAAATCGGTGCCAGGTGAAAGAATTCTGGTCCTTTCAGGCCAGATTAGGGCTGCCAGGTTAGGGCTGCGCCAGGTTAGGGCTGCCAGCCGAGAAGTGCATCGACGAACGCCGCCGGCTCGAATGGCGCGAGGTCGTCAGGTCCTTCACCCAGACCGACGGCCTTGACCGGCACTCCGAGCTCCTGCTGAACACGGAATACGATGCCGCCCTTGGCCGTGCCGTCCAGCTTGGTCAACACGACACCGGTGATGTTGACGACTTCGGCAAAAACACGTGCCTGCGGCAGGCTGTTCTGGCCGATCGTTGCGTCCAGCACGAGGAGGACTTCGTCAACGACCGCACGGCGACCCGCCACCCGTTTGACCTTGCCGAGTTCGTCCATCAACCCGGTCTTGGTGTGCAGCCGGCCGGCGGTGTCGATGACGACGACATCAGCTCCCGAGGCGATCCCGGTGTCGACGGCGTCGAACGCCACCGATGCTGGGTCGGCGCCTTCGGGGCCACGTACGACCTGGGCGCCTACCCGGGAGGCCCATGCCTGGAGCTGATCAGCTGCCGCGGCACGGAAGGTGTCCGCAGCTCCGAGTACGACGCGCCTGCCATCTGCGACCAGGACGCGCGCAAGTTTGCCGACGGTCGTGGTCTTTCCCGTCCCGTTGACCCCTACCACCAGCAGCACTGAAGGCTTGTCACCGTGGGGCAGGGCCCGAATCGAGCGGTCCAGGTCCGGCCGCAATTCCGAGATCAACACCTCGCGCAGCACCGCGCGAGCGTCGGCCTCGGTACGCACCCGGCTGCTGGCCATCTGTGAGCGCAGCGCCTTCACCACCGACTCGGTGACAACCGGCCCGAGGTCGGCGATCAGCAGCGTGTCCTCGACTTCTTCCCATGAGCCCTCGTCCAGGTCGCCGCCGCCCAGCAGACCCAACATGCTTCGACCGAGCGTGTTCTGCGACTTCGCCAGCCGGCCGCGCAGCCGATCCAGCCTGCCTTCCAGAGGCGCTATGGCGCCGACATCAAACTCGGTAGGCGCAATGGCGTCGACCTCAGGCGCGGTAGGCGCAATGGCGTCGACCTCAGGCGCGGTCGGGGCCGGCGGGTCAGCGACGACATCAGCGTCGGGCTGCTCGGACGGCGACGCAACGGTGTCCGGTTTGGGATCTGGGGGCGTGGGGTCTTCTGGGAGTGGGAGATCTGGGAGCTTGACGTCCGCTATCGGACGTTTGGGCGCGTCGCGGGGAATGGTGGCGTCGTCGCCAACAGCGGGCAATCCGCTGGTGTCAAGAGGCGCGGGGCTGGTCGGCGGCGTCTCCCGGGCAGCCGGGGCCGCCGGAGACACTGTGGGCGCCGACGCACTGAACGTGATGCCTGACGAGGCGGCATAGCCGCCCGAACGATCGACCGGCGTTGCCGTGTCTGGAGCCGCCAGGCTGATCCGGCGACGGCGATACCGCACCAGGCCGACGACGAGCGCAGCCAACAGCAGAACCGCAATGACCGCGATCGCGATCCAAAGACCCTCAGACACGACGTCCATTGTCGCAGGGAGTGCAGCCGGTGACGTTGGAGCCCACAAGCTGGTGGCCGTCAGGATGGACTGGTCGCCAGCTCCTGACCCCGCATTCGCTGTGAGATGACCGCGGTGATTCCATCGTTCCGCATCGAAACCCCGTACAGCGCGTCGGCGATCTCCATCGTCGGCTTCTGGTGGGTGATCACAATGAGCTGCGACACCTCCCGTAGCTGCTCGAACAGGCTGATCAGGCGGCGCAGGTTGACGTCGTCGAGCGCTGCCTCCACCTCATCCATCACATAAAAGGGCGACGGGCGCGCTCGGAAGATCGCCACCAGCATCGCCACCGCCGTCAACGACTTCTCACCGCCGGACAACAGCGACAACCGCTTGATCTTCTTACCCGGCGGGCGGGCCTCCACCTCGATGCCCGTGGTGAGCATGTCGCCCGGGTTGGTCAACAGCAGCCTGCCCTCGCCCCCGGGGAACAATGTCGAGAACACCTGGGAGAATTCACGTTCGACGTCTGCGTACGCCTCCGCGAAGACCTGCAGAATCCGGGTGTCTACGTCGGCGATCACGTCGAGGAGGTCCTTGCGGGCCGATTTGACATCCTCGAGCTGGGCGGACAGGAAGTTGTAACGCTCCTCCAGCGCAGCGAACTCTTCCAGGGCGAGCGGGTTGACCCTGCCCAGTTCGTTGAGCTCACGTTCGGCGCGCTTGGCTCGCCGCTCCTGTGTGGGCCGGTCGAACGGCAGGGGCGGCGGCGCGGTGACCTGATCACCGCGTTCGCGGGCCTGTTCGTACTCCGCCATCTCGAGTTCCGTGGGTGGCAACGCGACGCTGGGTCCGTACTCGGCGACAAGGTCGGCGACAGCCATTCCGAACTGTTCGAGCACCTGCTCCTCCAGCTGCTCGATGCGCAGTGCAGCTTGCGCTTTGGCCACCTCGTCACGGTGCAGCGAATCGGTGAGCACGCTGATCCTGGTGGTGAGCTCGTTGACCTCCTCGCGCGTCTTCGCACACGCGGCGGCACGGACCTGCCGTTCGGCGCCGACTTGATCGCGGATACCGGACGCGACACCGACCGCCGCGCTCAACCGTGCCGCGACCAGTCGTCCAGCCTCGGAAACTGCGACCGCAACCGCGGCGGCGTGGACCCGCGCCTCGCGTGCCCGCCTGGCACGAATCCGAGCCTCGCGCTCCGCGGTCGCCGCGCGACGCAGCGAATCCGCCCGCCCACGAACCGCATTCGCGCGCTCTTCGGCAGTGCGCACCGTCAGCCGGGCCTCGACCTCTGCCGAGCGCGCCGCCTCAGCCGCGACCGTCGACTCCTGGCGGATGACGGGCTCGGCTTCGAACATCGGCTCCTGCTGGGCGTTGTGCAGTCGCTGCTCCAGCTGGGCCAGCTCCTCAGCCGTGCGACTCCGGCCGGCCTCCAACTCACCACGCTGGCTGATCAGGCGCTGCCACTCGTCGTCGGCAGCGCGAGCCTCCTGGCCCAATCGACCCAACTGCTCGTAGACCGCTGAGATCGCGGCGTCGGACTCGTTGAGAGCAGCCAGCGCATGTTCGGCGACGTCCTGACGGGAGGACTGTTCAGCCAGCGCACCGGCAAGCGCTGCCGACAGCTCACCGGTCTGCCGCTCGGCATCGACCAGGCCTGCCCGGGCCCTGTCAACCTCTGAGGTGATCTCCAGCGTGCTGGGCCTGCGGTCCGATCCGCCACTGACCCAGCCGGCACCCACAAGGTCACCGTCGGCCGTCACCGCGCGCAATTGTGGTTGTACTGCAACGAGTTCCAGCGCTGTCGTGAGATTGTCGACCACCGCCACGCCGGCGAGCATCGCGGTCACGGCCCCGTGTACCCGCGGCGCGACGTCGACCACGTCCACCGCCCACACTGCACCCGGGGGCAAGTGACCCAGCACCGGTGTGGCCTGTGCGGGCCAGTCCCCCAGCACGATGGCCGCACGCCCACCGTCGGACTCCTTCAGCGCAGCCACCGCCTCACGGGCGGCGCCGAAGTTCTCTGCTGCCACAGCGTCAGCAGCTGCGCCCAGGACGACGGCGACCGCCGCCTCGTGGCCGGAGCGCACCTTGACCAGATGTGCAATCGAACCGAAAAGACCTGTTCCACTGCGGTTTTTCTGAAGCCAGGCGGCGCCGTCCTTGCGGTCCAGCCCAACCGACAGCGCATCGATACGCGCCTGAAGAGATGCGACCTGGCGTTCGGCAGCCCGTTCGCCCGCTTGCAACTCGGCGACGCGTTCATCAGCCAGACGCAACGCCGAGACGGTCCGGTCGTGGTGGTCATCGAGGCCGACCTCGCCGGCATCGAGCTCGCCGACGCGGCTCTGCACCGTCTCGAACTCCACCTGGGTTTGCTGGGCGCGCCCGGCGGCGTCCTCGATGCCCGCGGTCAACCGCGCGACGGTCTCGTCGATCGACTCGACCCGAGTGCGCATGGTGTCGACCTGACCTGCTAAACGGGCCAGCCCCTCCCTGCGGTCGGCCTCGGCTCGCGCGGCGGCCAAGTGGGCCCGCTCAGCTTGGGCAGCGGCCTGCTCGCGCTCCGCCAGCTCTGCGCGGCGGCCATCGAGGCGGGCCCGGGATTCGGCCAGGTCCTCCAGCAGTTGCTTCTCCTGTTCGGCGACCTCCTCGGCCTGCGCTTCAAGCGCGTCGGGATCGGGACCGCCGGACATTGCGGGTTCCGCATCAAGGTGCTGGGCACGCTCGGTGGCGATCCGGACGGTCGCGCCGACCCGCTCGGCCAGCGCCGAGAGCCGGAACCATCGCTGCTGCGCGGAGTCGGCTCTTTCGCCGAGATCCTGGACGGCAGATTCGTGGGCCTCCAGCTCGGCCGTGCCGGCTTCCAGCCGTTCGGTGAGGTGGTCGTGCTCGCGCCGCAGCGTCGTCTCGGCCTGGTTGGTGTCAGCGAACTCGGATTTGCGGGCGACCAGGTCGTCGGCGGCCAGCCGCAGGCGTGCGTCACGAAGGTCGGCCTGGATCGTTTGGGCGCGGCGCGCCATCTCGGCCTGCCGGCCCAGCGGCTTGAGCTGGCGGCGCAGTTCGGTCGTCAGATCGGCCAGGCGGGCCAGATTCGCCGCCATTGAGTCAAGCTTGCGCACCGCCTTTTCCTTGCGTTTTCGGTGCTTGAGGACGCCCGCGGCCTCCTCAATGAATGCCCGCCGGTCTTCCGGGCGCGATTCCAGGATCTCGGCCAGCTTGCCCTGCCCGACAATGACGTGCATCTCGCGTCCGATACCAGAATCACTGAGCAACTCCTGGACATCCATCAAACGGCAACTGCTGCCGTTGATTTCGTACTCGCCCGCACCGTCGCGGAACATCCGTCTGGTGATCGACACCTCGGAGTACTCGATGGGAAGCGCATTGTCGGAGTTGTCGATCGTCAGTGTCACCTCGGCGCGACCGAGCGGGGCGCGGGACGACGTCCCGGCGAAGATGACATCTTCCATCTTGCCGCCGCGCAGCGTCTTGGCGCCCTGCTCCCCCATGACCCAGGTGAGCGCGTCGACGACGTTGGATTTACCCGAGCCGTTGGGCCCGACGACACAGGTGATGCCGGGTTCGAAGCGCAGAGTCGTCGGCGAAGCGAAGGACTTGAAGCCCTTCAGCGTCAGACTCTTCAGATGCATGCCGAGTTACCCTACCGCTGAGCGGATCAGCGCTCGGCGAAGCCCACCACCGAGTCAGCCGGTTCGGACCAGTCCGAAATCACCTTGTCGACGTGTCCGGGCGTGTTTGGGCTCTGCAGCAGGTCAAGGAGCTGTTCACAAGCCTCCCGGGGACCCTGAGCGACGACATGGACGCGCCCGTCTGGTCGATTGGTCGCGGAGCCGGCCAGCCCGAGCTCAAGCGCCCGCGATCGTGTCCACCAGCGGAAACCCACGCCCTGGACGTACCCGTGCACCCAGACGGTGAGCCGGACATCACTCTCTCCCAATATCTTTCACCTCAAACGTCACTCTAGTTCCAGCCTTTAACGTCCGTCCCACTGTGCACACCTGGTCGATCGCGCGTTCGACGACGGTCGACAACCGCGTGAGCTCTTCCGTCGACATCCCCGACAGGTCGACCTCGAGGGACTCCTCCAGCAGCGGATAGCGCTCCTGGTCTCGGTCGGCGGGCCCCGACACCCTGATCGTGGCCGGGTAATCGTCGCCGAGTCGCCGCCGCAACGGTTGGTCACTACTGAGTCCGCTGCACGCGGCCAGCGCAATCTTCATCAACTCTCCGGGGGTGAACACACCCTCGACATCCTCGGATCCGACGAGCACCTCGGCGCCGCGGCTGCTACGCCCGGTGTAGCGACGCACGCCGGTGCGCTGCACCCATAGTTCAGTCATAGCTCCCATCCTCGCCCAAACCGACAAATGGGCGCGAGAACGGGGTCGCCTGACGCCCAAGTGTCGGTTTGGGCCACACGTCTTGGGGCACACGTCTTGGGGCACACGTCACCGGACGCGCGGCCGTGGTTGGCAACGCGGGCAGTGGAAGGAAGAGCGGTTCATGAACTTTTCCCGCCGCATCACCGCACCGCAGCGCTTACACGGCTCACCCTCGCGGCCGTACGCATCCAGCGACCGCTCGAAGTAACCGGACTCCCCGTTGACATTCACATAGAGCGAGTCGAACGAGGTGCCACCCTGGCTGAGCGCATCGGTCATCACCTCGGCGGCCGAATCGAGCAACTCGGCCAGCTTCCGTCGGGACAGGCTCGAAGCTGACCGGGCACCGTTGACCCCCGCCCGCCACAGCGCCTCATCGGCGTAGATGTTGCCGATGCCCGAAATGACAGACTGGTCCAGCAGCTGACGCTTGATCTCAGAGTGCTTGTGCCGCAATACAGTAACGACAGCATCGCGTTCGAACTTCGGGTCCAGTGGATCACGCGCAATGTGCGCGACGGATACCGGCACATCAGTTCCGTCCACGGTGACGAAATCGGCGATCATCCACCCACCGAATGTGCGCTGGTCGACGAAGCTCAGAGCGGTGCCATCGTCGAGCAACGCGGCAATGCGCAGATGGTTGTCCTTGTGGACCGGACCCAACAGCATCTGACCACTCATACCCAGGTGCACGACCAAAGCCGCCTCGTCCCCGAGCGTCAGCCACAGGTACTTTCCGCGGCGACCCGTACCGGTGATGGTGGCGCCGACCAGTCGGGCGGTCAGGTCGGCAGACCCGGGCTCATGGCGCCGTACGGCGCGGGGGTGATGTACGCGGACGGCGGTGATCGTCTTGTCAGTAACGTGTTCGGCCAACCCGCGCCGGACGACCTCGACCTCGGGAAGTTCAGGCATCCTGTTCAAACACTGCTGAGTGCGTTCCATGCTGCCGCGGCAGCCTTGAGTTCGGCCTCTTTCTTGGTGCGGCCGAGACCTTTTCCGTACTCGCTCTCGGCGACCATCACCGTGGCCGTGAACTCCTTGTCGTGGTCTGGCCCAGTGGACGTCACGATGTAGGTCGGTGCCCCCAGGCTCCGGGAGGCAGTCAACTCCTGCAGGCTGCTCTTCCAGTCCAGACCCGCACCCAACGTTGGGGCGGTGTCAAGCAGGTCGCCACATATCCGCAGGATGACCTCCCTCACCACGGAGGCGCCATGTTCCAAATATATTGCACCGAGCAGGGATTCGACGCCATCGGCCAGGATGCTCGACTTATCGGCGCCGCCGGAGTTCTCCTCGCCCTTGCCGAGCAGCAGATGGGAACCCAGACCCACACCGGAGAGCTGACGACCCACGTCGGCCAGTGCTTGGGTGTTGACGATGCTGGCCCGTAACTTGGCCAGATCGCCTTCGGAACAGTCGGGATGCCGGTGATATAGCTCGTCGGTGATGATCAGACCGAGCACCGAATCTCCGAGGAATTCCAGCCGTTCGTTGGTGCGCAGCCCGCCGTGCTCGTAGGAATAGCTGCGGTGCGTGAGCGCCATCGTCAGCAACGGGTCGGGCAGTTCGACACCCAGCGCTTTGAGCAGCAGCGCACGGTCGACCGTCACGAGTCGTCTGCGATCTGCTCGCGAAGCTCGGCTAACATGGCCCATCGCGGGTCAATCTGGTCATGTTGATGTCCGGGCTCCGCGCCTGCCAGCGGGATACCGCACTGCTGACACAGCCCCGTGCAGTCGGAGCCGCACATCGGCGAGAACGGCAGCGCCAGGCCCGCCGCGTCGATGATCGGCTGCTCGAGGTCGACGGCCTCGCCACTGCCCTCGCGGATAACACGAGCGACCTCGTCGACATCAGTGGTCTTGTCGGTGGCGCTGTCGGGATAGGCGAACAGTTCGGCGAGGTCGATCTCGACCTCACCAGTGATCGGCAGCAGGCACCGGGCGCACTCGCCCGCCGTCGGCGCGGAGACCGTGCCGGTGACCAGCACGCCTTCGGACACCGATTCCAGGCGCAGGTTCAATTCCAGCGGTGCGCCCATGTCGACGGCGATCAGCTCCAGCCCCATACGCGACGGA
>CAXMSM010000212.1:0-6267 GCA_964195655.1 uncultured Gammaproteobacteria bacterium
GCCTTCGCCTTCCGGACGTACTGCTTCGGCGGGGCGGCGGATGGGTTGCCTGCGATGCCGTCGCCGGCCGGGATCGACATGTCGAGCCGCATCTCGATGCGCTCCAGTCGCTGCAGCAGGGCCGCTTCGGTGTCGCTTGCCGACGGCAGCAACAGTCGGGCGCACACCACCTCCAGTAGTAGCCGCGGCGCGGTCGCTCCGCGCATCTCACCCAGACCGGTGTGCACCACTTCTGCGTACCGGGTCAAGGTTGCGGTCCCGAGGCGGGCGGCCTGGTCGCGCATCCGGTCCAGAACGTCCTGTGGCCCGTCGACGACGCCGCGCGCGACTGCTTCGGGCACAGCCTGGAGCACGATCAGATCGCGGAACCGTTCGAGTAGATCGGTGGCAAAACGACGGGGGTCGTGGCCAGCGTCGATCACCCCCTCCACTGCGCCGAACAGCGCAGCGGCGTCACCGGCGGACAAAGCATCGATAGCGCCGTCGATCAGGGCCACGTCAGTGGCGCCCAGTAGGGCCAGCGCACGCTGGTAGGCGACGTGCTTTCCGTCCGCACCAGACAGCAGCTGATCCAGCACACTCAGGGTGTCACGGGGTGAACCGCCACCAGCCCGGATGACCAGCGGGAACACCGCATCGTCGACATCCACTTTCTCCGCCGCGATGATGTTGTCGATCAACGTGCGCATTGTGCGGGGTGCCAGCAGCCGGAACGGGTAATGGTGAGTACGCGACCGAATGGTCGGCAGCACCTTCTCCGGCTCGGTGGTGGCGACCCCGAAGATCAGATGCTCGGGCGGCTCCTCGACGATCTTGAGTAGGGCGTTGAAACCCGCGGTGCTGACCATGTGGGCCTCGTCGATGATGAAGATGCGGTACCGCGACTGGGCAGGCGCATAAAACGCCCGGTCGCGGAGCTCGCGGGTGTCGTCCACCCCGCCATGGCTTGCCGCGTCGAGCTCGACGACGTCGACGTTGCCGGGCCCGTTGGGCGCCAACGCCACGCAGGAATCGCAGACGCCGCACGGCGACGCAGTGGGTCCCTGCTCGCAGTTCAGCGAACGCGCCATGATGCGTGCTGACGATGTCTTTCCGCAGCCGCGCGGACCGGAGAACAGATAGGCGTGGTTGATGCGGCCGGAATTCAGCGCTGTCGACAGCGGCTCGGTTACGTGTTCCTGACCGACGACATCAGCGAACGTCGCCGGTCGATACTTGCGATAGAGAGCCACGCAAGCAGGCTACCTAGTCGATCCGACCATGGACGCGCCAGCGGGACTAGAAGACCGCCAATCGCGAAGGCCCCCAATCGCGAAGACCGCCAATGAGGCCCAGTCGACCAGCTACTCCTCAGCCGACCGGCTACTCCTCAGTCGACAGCGACAGCAGTAATTCCGTGGCCGATAGCAGCGCGCACGTAGCGAGTCCGTCGATGGCCTCACGCAGGTCCGATGGGCCGGGGAACGTCGGAGCAATCCGGATGTTCTTGTCCTCCGGATCTTTACGGTACGGGAATGACGCCCCGGCCTCGGTCACTGCGATACCTGCCTCCTTGGCCAGCGCTACGGTCCGCTTCGCGGTGCCGGGCAGGACGTCCATGCTGACGAAGTAGCCGCCCTTGGGGTCGGTCCAGGATGCGATCTTGGCGTCACCCAACCGGTCCTCGAGGATCTCCAGCACCAGCGCGAACTTTGGGGCCAACAGGTCCTGATGGCGCTGCATATGCAACCGAACTCCATCGGCATCACCGAAAAACCGCAGGTGACGCAGCTGATTTAGCTTGTCGGGGCCGATGGTCTTCTTGGCCGCGTATTGCAGATACCAGGCGATGTTGCCCAGCGATCCGCCGAGGAAGCTGACCCCCGCCCCGGCGAATGTGATCTTTGACGTTGAGGCGAAGACGATCGGCCGGTTCGGATGATTGGCGGCGGCGGCCAGGCCCAGAATGTCGACCTGCCGGACGAAATCGTGGGTGAGCGTGTGCACCGCGTACGCGTTGTCCCACATGACCCGACAATCAATTGCCGCCGTTTCCATTTGAACCAACCGGCGGACCACCTCCCAGGAATAGGTGGTGCCGGTCGGATTCGAGTACACCGGAACGCACCAGATGCCCTTGATCGCCGGATCCGCCGCGACGAGTTCCTCGATCAGATCGATGTCTGGGCCGTCCTCGCACATCGGCACCGTGATCATCTCGATGCCCAGACTCTCGGCGATCGCGAAGTGGCGGTCGTAACCCGGCGATGGGCACAGGAACTTGATGCCCGCACCGTCCTGAATGTCCTGGATCCACGGGCGTGGTGAGTCGACTCCTCCGTACAGCAGCGAATACACGACAACGTCGTGCATGAACTCGAGGCTGGCGTTGTTGCCCGCGATCAGATTGGGCACCGGAATACCGAGCAGCTCGCCGAAGATCGCCCGTAGTTCGGGCAGGCCGTGCAGACCGCCGTAGTTGCGGGTATCGGTGCCCGCCCCATCACGGAAAGCGTCGCGTCCAGTTCCGGGCAGCTCAAGCAACCCGTTGGACAGGTCAAGTTGGGCGGCTGACGGCTTCCCCCGCGTTAGATCCAACTGAAGCGCCTTGGCCTGCAGTGCAGCATAGTTGAGCTGCTGCGTTTCGTGCTGTGCCAGCAGTCCGTCACGGCCCAGCGACTGAAACGACACCGCGCGCCTTTCACCGTCGTGCGTGGATTCTATGAACATCAGGGGACCCCGCGCACCCGCCAGAGCCCATTGACCCTTGCTGCCTTCCGGCCCTGGGGGAGTTCACAGGATGGACGCCGCGCGGGGTCCAAACTGATTGTAGTACCCGCGCCGCGTTCGCCTGCCCCCGCGCGACGACCACGCGGACTTATGGGGCCATCAGGCGCGTCAGCTACCATGGCCGACGGAGGATTCGCCTAGTGGCCTATGGCGCTCGCCTGGAACGCGGGTTGGGTTAATAGCCCTCGCGGGTTCAAATCCCGCATCCTCCGCGCTCAGTCCGGGGCGCGACCGACTGGCCGACAGCACGGCCGCACCCCGGACCACAAATCGAGGAGAACAGCGAGGGCGCGACACTGAACGCTCCTACTGCGCACTCCAGGATCGGCGGCCGCCCGGTAGGAGATGAGGGCCTGTTTCCGTCGCTTCGACGCCTGCCGGCCGCGCTGTCCGCAGTCGTTGCCGTCCTAGCCGTACTTGCCCTCCTCGTCCAAGTTGGCCCGGTGGCCCCCGCGGCTGCCGCGCCGAATGATGTGGGAGCAGCGGCGGCGCAGGCAGAACCGGCGGTGGTGCGCATCGACACCGCGGTCGACTACCAGGGCATCATCGGGCTAGGGACCGGAATTGCGTTGGACCCGGGCGGGCAGGTCCTGACCAACTTCCACGTCGTTCAAGGCGCTGACCGCATCAGCGGAACACTCGGCGGCAGGTCCTACCCGGCGACCCTGTTGGGCTACGACCGCGGACGCGACATCGCGCTCATCCAGTTGCTCGGCGCCGGTGGTCTACCGGCAGCCGCCATCGGGGACTCGAACGCGCTCGTCCCGGGCGAGCCCGTCGTGGCGCTCGGCAACGCCATGGGCAGCGGTGCACCCCTCACCCATGAGTTCGGTACGATCACCGGCTTCGGGCGCACTGTCCACGCCGAAGACACCTTGACCGGCACCGCCGACGAACTGAACGGCCTTATCGAGTTCGCCGCGCCGGTGCGCGCCGGCGACTCCGGTGGCCCCTTAGTCAACGGCGTCGGCCAGGTCGTCGGAGTCACGACGGCCGCGTCGGTGAATTTCCGGATGGGTCCCGGAGGTAAGGGCTTTGCGATTCCGATCAACGACGCGATGGGGGTGGCCAACCAGATCCGCGCCGGGATTCCGTCCGACACCGTCCACATCGGTCCGCCGGTCCTGCTCGGTGTCGGGGTGCGTACCAGTCCGCGCGACGAGCCGGGTGTGTATATCCAGGAAGTGCTGCGCGGTGGGCCCGCCGAGCGGGCGGGGTTGATGGACGGCGACATCCTCATCGCCCTCGACGGCGTCACGCTGGACTCGTCGAATACCCTGACGTCCGTACTCGACAGGCATTACCTGGGCTCTGTGCTCGACCTGACCTGGATTGATGGCGGCGGGCAGGTACGTACTGGCAAGGCGGAGCTGACGCCGGGCTCCAACTGACGGTTAGACGTATTCGGACGCCCGCAGCTTCTGCGCGATCACCTCGATGACTTTCTGCGACTGCTTCTCCAGATAGAAATGGCCACCCTCGAAGGTGTGCACTTCGCCGCCACCGGACGTGTGCTCGAGCCACGCGCGAGCGTCGGCCAAGCTCGACTTCGGGTCGTCGGTCGCCGCCATGACGACAACGGGCGCGCTGATGCCGACCTCGGTTCCGCGGTGGTATTGCTGCAGAGCCCGATAGTCATTGCGGAACGCGGGTAGGAAGGCCGCCAGCATCTCAGGGTCGTTCAACACCCGCGGATCGGTACCGCCGAGGTCGCGCAGCACGCCGACGAGGTCAGAATCGTCCCGGGCGTCGCGCTCGTCGCCATACCGGCTCGGTGCCCGCGACCCCGAGACGAACACCAGGACGGGGCGGCGACCGGCCAGCGTCTCCAACCTGCGGGCGACCTCGAAGGCCAGCACCGCACCCATGCTGTGACCGAACAGCGCCACCGGTGCCTCAGTCAGCGGTTCGAGCGCCGCGAACGCCTCGTCTGCCATGTCGTCGATGTTGTCGACGAAAGGTTCCTTGTAGCGATCCTGACGCCCCGGGTATTGCACGGCGTACACGTCGAACTCAGGCGCCATAGCTCTGGACAGCGGGAAGAAGTAGCTGGCCGAACCACCCGCGTGGGGGAAGCACACCAGCCGCGTGCGGGCGGCGGGCGCGGGCTGGAAGTTGCGGATCCAGCGGTTGCGCTCAGAGGGCGTCGTCATGACGGTGGCGGTGCTGACTCTGGTGCTGGCGCTGGCGGTGGCGGTGACGCTGGTGGCGGTGCTGGTGCTGGTGCTGGTGCTGGTGCTGGCGGTGCTGACTCTGGCGCTGGCGGTGGCGGTGGCGGTGCTGGTGCTGGCGGTGCTGACTCTGGCGCTGGCGGTGGCGGTGGCGGTGGCGGTGCTGACTCTGGCGCTGGCGGCGGAGGTGACTCGAAGATACCGAGCACATTGGCCTGCAGACTAGCGTCGGGCGGCCCCTCCACGGTGACGTCTTTGAGGATCTCGGCGCTCTGCCCTGTGACGGTGAACGTGCCTGGCTGGGGCTGATGCCCACCCATGACCTCGTATTCCACGGTGAATGGTGCCTCCGGAAAGGGATGCAGACCAACATATTTCGGGTCAATGGTGTAGGTGTACAGGCACAAACCGGCAGGATCGCAGTTCTGCGCGGTGACATTGACCCCCACCATGAACTCCTCGGCAATGGGAACTGACGGGGGCGGCGGCTTGGGCGGAGTGCGACGCGGTGCCTCTGACTGCTGCGTGGGGTCGCTGAAGATCACCATCGAGTCGACACCGACACCACTCAGGGTGATCCCGACGATCCCGAGGATCGCGAGGGGCTTACGGAAGGTCACCCGAGCAAGGGTATCGGTCTAGTCAGCGATGCGGTCACCGTGTTCGTCCCAGTGCGCGGCGACCATCTTGCTGGGCTGCACACGCGGCGGCTCTCCAGGCATCTTGGGGTACGCCGGCGGGTACGGAAGGTCGGAAAGGCCGCGGTCCTCGTCAGCAGCCACCATGTCCCGCAGCGGCTCGATTGACTGGCACGCCGTCTCGATATCCGCCCAGGGATCCGGTCTTCCGGCAAGGAAAGCCGGAACCGTCGTGATCGTGTAGTCGTCGGGATCGGCGTCGCGCAGTTGCTCCCAGGTCAGCGGAGTCGATACCGTGGCGATCGGGGTCTTGCGTGCCGAGTAGGCCGACGCGAACGTGCGATCCCGGGCGTTCTGGTTGTAGTCCAGAAAAACTCGCTTGCCCCGCTCTTCCTTCCACCACTTCGTCGTCACTGCGTCCGGCGCACGCCGTTCGACCTCGCGGGCCAGCGCGATCCCCGCGCGGCGCACCGCAATGAAGTCCCAGTCCGCTTTAATTGGCACGAAGACGTGCACCCCGCGACCGCCGGAGGTCTTCGGGTAACCGACCAGTCCAAGTTCGTCGAGCACGGGCTTGAGAACGTCACTAGCGACCTCGGCAGCTTCCTTGAAGCCGGTGCCGGGCTGGGGGTCGAGGTCGATGCGTAGCTCGTCGGGATGCTCGGTGTCCGGGCAGCGCACCTGCCAGG
>CAXMSM010000213.1:0-7445 GCA_964195655.1 uncultured Gammaproteobacteria bacterium
GCATGTGCACCGGTGTCATCGTCATGATCGCCACCATGACCAACTGGTTGACAATCATGATTGCTGCGCCGAACGCGATGGTCTCGGATCCATTCCGCGGCGGTTCGATCGCGTCGGAAGCGGCCTCACCGCAGGCGAGCGACGGTCACGACCGCGAGGATCACCAGGATCACCACCAGGCTGAGGTAGGTGTTGATCTCCGGCACGCGTGGGCTGATGTCGACGTGGGCCCAGTGCAGCATCAGCTTGGCGCCGATGAACGCAAGGATGATCGACAGTCCGGTCGACAGATATACCAGCCGATCGAGCAGACCTTTGACGAGAAAGAACAGCGCCCGCAAGCCCAGCAGCGCGAATGCGTTGGCGGTGAGCACGATGTAGGGCTCGGCGGTGATGCCGAAGACCGCGGGGATCGAGTCCAGCGCGAACAGCAGGTCCACGCTGCCGATCACGATGAGCACCGTCACCAGTGGCGTAAACATCCGCCGTCCGTCCACGCGGCTGACCAGCTTGCCGCCGTCGTACTCCTCAGTGACCGGCAGGAAGCGGCGGGTGGCGCGAACCATGATGTTGTTCTCGACGTCGGGGTCTTCATCGCGATGTCGAAACAGCTGTACGGCGGTGTAGATCAGCAGGACACCGAACAGCAGGAACATGAACGAGAACATCGACAGCAGCGCCGCGCCGACCACGATGAAGATCGCGCGCATGATCAGCGCCAGGATGATGCCGAAGGTCAACACCTTGTGCTGATGCTCTTCGGGCACCGCGAACGTCGCCATGATGATCACGAATACGAACAGGTTGTCGACCGAGAGGCTCTTCTCGACGATGTAGCCGGCGAAGTACTGCGTGCCGAAGTCACCACCGTAGGTTGCGGCGAACCACACCCCGAACGCGATGGCTACCATGATGTAAAACAGCGACCATGCGGTGGCCTCACGGAACCCGACGCGGTGGGGCCGTAGCGCCGCCAGGGTGAGGTCCACGGCGAGCAGGGCGACGATCACAGCGATCGTCGCACCCCATGTCCACGGGCTGATCTCGAGGATGTGTCCGCCTTACCTCCACATCATCGGTTCGCTCCATAGTTGCCGGGCAGACCCCGCCGGTCAAAGTTTCGGCGCATCGGATAGCGAATTCGCAAGTCTGGCGGGGCGGGTGGCCAGGATTCGGATGGCGCGTCGCACTCCAGCTCGCGTTCAAAATTATTCAGGCCGCTAGCCTTCGCCGAGATTCCGCCCAAAACGCTGAACATCTGCCAAGCTGCTCGCGTGAGGCCCAATGCTGTCGTTAGTGCCGCCGCCCAACGCCTCGATCACGAGCCGGTGCCCCGCGGTCAGTCGCGCAAGGGGGCCGCGGGTACCGAGACGGTGTGGAAAGTGACCGAGACGCTGCGGAAGGTCTATCTCTTGGCATAGTTGGCTGGATGGTTCGCCCACCGGCAGACCAGGCGGGAAACCGTCCAGCCAAGGAGGAGCTCAGATGCGCAGGTTCATCGACATCTCGGTCCCGCTGCAGGCGGGAATCGCCTCGGATCCACCCGGGCACCTGCCGGAGATCGATTACTACGACCATCAGCAGACCGCGGCTGAGGTGGTGTCGTTCTTCCCCGGCGCCACCGTCGACGACCTACCCGACCGGGAGGGCTGGGCGATCGAACGGGTCAGGATCACCACCCACAACGGCACCCACGTCGATGCGCCCTATCACTACGCCTCGACAATGGACGGCGGCAAGCGGGCGATCACGATCGATGAGATCCCGCTGGAATGGTGCCTGCAACCCGCGGTCAAGCTGGACTTCCGAGACTTCCCCGACGGCTACGTGGTGACAGCTGCCGATGTCGAACAAGAACTGCAGCGGATAAACCACACTCTGGCACCGTTGGAGATCGTGCTGGTCAATACCAGCGCCGGCAGTCGCTACGGGCATGAGGACTATGTGAGCAGGGGCTGCGGTATAGGCCGCGAGGCCACCTTGTACCTGCTCGAGCGAGGCGTACGACTGACCGGCACGGACGCCTGGAGCTGGGACGCGCCTTTCTCCTACACGGCCCAGCGCTATGCACAGAACCACGATGCATCCATTATCTGGGAGGGCCATCGCGCCGGGCGCGCCATCGGCTATTCGCACATCGAGAAGCTGCACAATCTGGAATCGCTTCCCGCCAACGGTTTCGAGGTTTCCTGCTTCCCGGTCAAGGTTCACGCCGCATCGGCTGGCTGGACACGGGCAGTAGCTATCTTCGACGATGACGGTGGCTAGTCAACGGTATTGGGACCGCGTTGACGTCGCTCAGCGCAGCGTGCATCTGCGGATCAACTCGGATGGATCAGTGACGCTCACCATCAGCACACGCAGCGTCGTCGATACTCCCATCGCCGTTGCCCTGACTGGCGGATCGAGCGTCAACTCCACGATGCCTTGCGACGAACCGTTCACCAGCCAACGCCCTCGCCAGCCGCCGTGCACACCCACCGCGAACACCCGGCCGTGGCTCAGGCGGGCGTCCCTGACTGAAGCCAGCGGGATATCCGCGGAGAATCCCCAGCCCATCGCCACGTGCAGGGTGTCGTCGTGAATGCTCACGCCGCTGCGCTTCGGCCCCAGCCCCAGCGGGGTGGCCAACGGGAGGAACCACCGCTGATACCTGAGTTCGGTCAAACTAGCTCCGCATAATTTCCGACAGCCCTCGGCGCTCCATCCAGCGCTCCTCCAGCGGGCGCTGGGCTTGGTACTCGATCAACGTCGGGTAGGAGGTTAGATCGGTGAATTGTAGTCGCCCGGACTGGAATCCGAGCATGGCGCTGGCTCGGCCACCCGATTCGAGTTGCTCGGAGAGGAACTCGATACAGCGCGCGGTCAGGCTGGTCGCGTGTATCCGATCGAACGGCGAGGGGTCACCGCCCTCTTGGATGTGGCCCAGGATCGCTTGGCGGGCATCGAAGAGGTTCCCGCCCTCCTTCTCGAATAGCGAGGTGAGGAACCCGGTGGTGTAGACGGGGTCGGCACCTTCGCCGCGGATGATCAGGCCAAGCCGTTTCCCGGAGCGAAAACCGTCTGCGAGAGTGTGGATGTCGGCGGTCAGGGAGTCCAGCGTGATGCCCTCCTCTGGCAGGTAGATCCGTTCCGCGCCGGAGGCCAGCCCGCTGAGCAAGGCCAGATAGCCGCAGTCGTGACCCATCACCTCGATGACGAACACCCGGCGGGTGGCCACCGCGGATTGTCTGATCTTGTCGATGTCGGCCACGATTGTATTGAGCGCCGTGTCGCTGCCGATGCTCAGTTCGGTTCCCGGGACGTCGTTGTTGATCGTCATCGGCATACACACGATCGGGATGTCGAGGGCAGGGTACTGGTGCCGCTGCCGGTGCAGTTCGTGCGCGGCCTGGTAACCGGACCACCCGCCTGCCATTACCAAGCCGTCGATCCTATGAGCGGCGATCTGTTCGGCAATCTGCGCGACCGGTGAGCCCCAGGGCACATACCGGTTGGTGCCGATCTCGGCGCCTCCGTCGGACACCCAGCCGCTGACGTCCATCCAGCCCATCTCCTGGACATCACCGTCGCGAAGCCCGCGGAAACCGTTCTTGACCGCCAGCACGGTGTAGCCGCGGTCCAAGCCGAGGCGAATGAAGGCGCGCACCGCATTGTTCATCCCCGGCGCCGGACCGCCGCTGTGCACTATCGCGAGCCGGAAGCGTCGCCTGCCGGCAGGCGTGGGCCGTGCCGCGGCCTGCTGGATGGTCTGCAGGATCTTGTAGGACTGGCGGAAGCTGCCGCCGCGCAGCAGCATTGCCCCATCGAAGTCCTTCGCATTGATGCGCTCGGCGACCGCCTGTGTTTGGGCTATGCAGTCCATCAACGGCGTGGTGACCACCCGGTTTCCCCTCAGCCCGATCAGCTGGGGGGAGGCATCCTCCTCTTCGGTGAGCAGCCGTTCAACAGCGGCATGACCAAGCAGGGTGGCCAAGTATCTGTCGAACGCAGTCGGCGCGCCGCCGCGCTGCACGTGGCCCAGGATCGTGATCCTGGTGTCCTCGCCGAGTTCCTGCTCCAGCGTTGATTTGATCTGGTCGGCGGTGATCGGATTTCCGTGAGTGTCTTGGGCGCCCTCGGCGACGAGAACGACGCTTTGCCGACGGCCGATGTCTCGACCCTCCTTGATGTCCCGGCACATTTGCAGCGCCCAGTCCTTGGCAGGAGGTTGCTCGGGGATCAGCAGCCAGTTGGCTGCGGTGGACAGGGCCGCCATCAGTGCCAGGTAGCCGCAGTGTCGTCCCATCACCTCGACGACGAAGGTGCGTTGGTGGCTGGAAGCGGTGCTGCGCAGAGCGTCCATCGCCTCGACGATCCGATGCAGCGCAGTGTCGGCACCGATCGTCATGTCGGTGCCGGACAAGTCGTTGTCGATGGAGGCAGCCAGACCGACGATCCGCAGAAAAGGGTGGTTGTCGGCTACATCCTGGGAGATCTCGCCGGAGTCGACCAATTCGGCCAGCAGTTCGGACCATTCCCGTCGAAAAATCTCGGCACCCGTCAGACTTCCGTCGCCACCGATCACCACGAGTGCGTTGATGCCGTGCTCCAGCATATTCCGGGCAGCAGTTCTGCGGCCGTCGCGCGTCCTGAATTCCTGGGATCTGGCGGTGCCTATCGCGGTACCGCCTCGATGAAGAATGCCGTCGGTGTCGGCTGGTTCCATCCGCCGAATCAGGGCACCACCGTTGACCATGCCGTGGTATCCCTCGTGAATCGCGTAGACGTCGATACCGTGATGCGCGGCGGTACAGATGACCGCGCGCACCGCCGCGTTCATCCCCGGGGCATCGCCTCCGCTGGTCAGCACTCCGATGCTGGCCGGTGCGCTGTGGACCTCAGACATGTCGTCGCCCCCAATGGCAGTTCAGAATTATGCAAAGCGTGAGATCAACTTATCGGGCCTGATCGGTGCGCAGGGGCAACTTCGGGCGAGACCGGACTGCACTGGTCGGGAACCAGGCGATAGTGTCGGCCCGTGGCTAGCATGGTGTGGAACCTCGACGAGTCAGCCGGTGAACTCCGCGTGACGACCGGTGTGGAAGGCCGGGCGGCAAAAATGGGTCACCGCCTGACCATTTCCATGGACAGTTGGCGGGCTGAGGTCACCTGGGCTGCCGGTGAACCCACCGAAGTGGATTTGACCGCCGAGGTGAACTCGCTGCGGGTGGTGCAAGGCGAGGGGGGCGTCAAGAGCCTGTCGGGGCCGGAGAAGACGGTCGTGCGGTCGAACGCGATGAAGGCTCTCGACGCCAAGCGATTCCCGCACATCCGCTTTCGGGCCAGCGATGTTCAGCTGACGGGCGAGGGCTACCGCATGACCGGCACGTTGGAAATCCACGGGAAGACCAGGGAGCGCGTGGTCGACGTGCGCGTGGAGGATCTCGACGATGGCTGGCGGATGTCGGGTGACGCCGAGGTCCGTCAGACGGAGTTCAGCGTCAAGCCATATTCGATCCTGATGGGCTCGGTGAAGGTCGCTGACACGGTTACGGTGTCCTTCACCGCGCAGCGGCCCAAGAACGGCTAACGGGTCGGGGACGCCGGCTTCCCTTGGCGGACGATCGCTCCGGCCAGGCCGGCCAGATCCGTTGCGGTCAGATCGGGCCAGCCGTGCAGCAGGGCTTGCCACTGCAGCGGAACCGCGGAGGCTCCGTAGGCGGCGCCGAGCAGCCCACCCGCGATCGCCGCGACGGTGTCGGTGTCGAACCCCGCCCGCACCGCCGCATCGAGTGCCAGGCGCAGATGATCGGCGCGACACGTTCCGGCGGCGGGGTCATCGACGGGGACCGGCGTCGTCACGATCGCCGACCATGCAGCCTGCAGTGCCGACACCACCCAACCGTTGTTCGGGAACGTCGCCGGAGGCGCCGCTTCGGCGGCATCCAGTCGCTTCGTCCACAACTCCCGGCGCGTGGAGTCGAGGTGGCGCAGCCCGATTCGGGCATCGAGCAGTCCGGTGCGTACCGCGTGGCCGATGGCGCTGCACCACAAGACGCAGGCGTCGCCGGCATCCGGGTCGAAGTGGGTGAGCTCGCTGACCGCGCGCGCGGCCGCCACCATGGCGTCCTCGTCGTCGAGATAGGCCAGTGCGACCGGAGCGGTGCGCATCAACGAACCGTTACCCGCGGTGTGTCGCGTCTGTTCGTGCAGAGCCGCGGACGCCGCACGTGCCCTCTCGGCAGTGATCGCCCCGTCGCGCGCTGCCGAGCTGAGTACCGAGCCCGTCTGGATGCCGACGTCCTCGGCCCCGAGCGACCACTCGTACCATCGTGCGACAACCGCATCCTGGGCGGCTGGGTTGCGCAGGTCCGCACCGGTCGCGGCAACCTCGGCGATGGCCACCGCCATCGCGGTGTCATCGGTCCACTCGCCGGCCTGCCATGCGCCTCCGCCGGTCATCGACACGTCGAGTTCCGGCCCGCGCGGGGGCTGGAACTCATACGGCGCGCCCAGCGCATCTCCCGCCGCCGTGCCCAGCAGCACTCCTTCGATTCGATCGTCTTGTGATGCCATGACCTGTCCACCGTTTCAAGAATTAGCGCGTAGTTGATCTAATGCCGTGACCGTACTCTATGCTCCCGACATGAACGAGCGTCTCTATCGAGACAGCTGCGGGCGGACGCTGGCTGACTACCCTCGACCGTCGGTTGCCGTCGACGCCGCTGTACTCACGCTCGACGGTGTTCGAGGACTGGTGGTGCTCGAGGTCCGTCGCGCATCCGGCGTGGGATGGGCGCTTCCCGGAACGTTCCTCCACGAAGGCGAGACGCTCAGCGTCGCCGCCGCCAGGGCGCTAAGGGTGAAAGCCGCTGTGGGCGGCCTGAATCCGCATCAATTGCACGTCTTCGACGACCCCGCCCGCGATGACCGGGGCTGGGTGCTGTCGGTCGCCCACGTGGCGGTGGTGCAGCCGCACCGGCTGGAATCCCGGTTCACCGCGACGACCCGACTGGTCCCCGTCCACGCTCCGGGCCGGCTGCCCTACGACCACAGAATTATCGTCGCGCGCGCGGCCGAGCACCTCCGCGCGCGCTACGCAGACAACCCCGACCCCGACGGCCTGCTCGGCGATGACTTCACGATCCGTCAGCTGCGTCTGGCCCACGAGCAGATCGCCGGCCGGTCGCTGCAACGAGACTGGTTCCGTCGCACCATGGAACCGCAATTGGTGGCGACCGGCGAGACGGCCAGCGGTGGCAGGGGGCGGCCTGCGGAACTATTCCGTCGGCTATAGCGATCACTCCGGTCGCCGCAGCGGGAAGCCCGGCCCGATCAGGCGGGCAAAAGCATCCCTGGATGCGATTCGGCTGGGCGGAAACTCCTGTTGCCACACCCGCAGCGCTATGTCGGCGAGTGGGTCGAATATGGCTGCCAGCCGCCGATATTCGTCTCGACGCCGC
>CAXMSM010000214.1:0-3669 GCA_964195655.1 uncultured Gammaproteobacteria bacterium
GCGGTGGTCGTCAGTCAATGCGATGCCCATGAAACCGAATTTACTTGTCACGCATGCCGACCCGCCCGCTGGGTGACACCTGTCGCTGGTCGGCCCCTGAATGATGCCGGTATCAGCGCCGGTGAGAATCGCGTCCTGCAGCTATGCCAAGTCGCCGGTATGGGGGCCAGGCACTACAAGATGAAAGGCAAGGCCTGCAAGGCCGGTCCGCCGGTCCACGACGACCTGCTCGCGGTCGTCGACGAGCACGGCCGTATCCGCCACGAGTTCACCGCCACCGGCCCCATAACGGCTGGACCACCAAACGGGTCCCCCTCAAAAAAGGCGGTTTCCGAACTCCGGAAACCGCCTCTGAACTGTGTCGGGCTGACAGGATTTGAAACTGCGACCACTTGACCCCCAGGAAGTAGCGGTAGCGCATTTCCCCAGCTCGCTGACGGTTCTCACCCCAGCGGCCAGATGCGTGACGTTCATGGACGCGCAGGTCGTGCAGCATCGCGCATAACGTGTGGTCCCAGGATGGTCCCAGACCCGCGCTGCCCAAATCGATGACTGCTGCCCGCGCCGACCACTCAGATGCTGACCGATGCATGTGCCGACCGCGGCGCGGCGCGCTGCTTCGCCACTTCCCGAGGATCTCCTGAAATGGCATCCGGACTGGCTTGTTAGAACTAACTACACCTAGCACGAACCACCCCCTCGGCGGGTTTGTGAATCGCCGACTCGATGGTCAGGACGGAACCAGTTCTGACTTCTGCCGAGGCACCGCTAAGTCCGCGCCGGCGCCGATCGATCCGTTGCGGGCCACTGCCGCCGATCTGACGGCCTTCGTGCTGCCCTGATCGCGCCTTCCGCCGAATTGACGCCCGGGCGTCCACCGCTTCCAAGCGATCGGAACGGGACCACTCGACCTCACCATCCGCCTGGATGCGGACAAAGGGGCGATCAGCAACGAGGTGGAGCGCGAGGTCGAATGCCGAGTGCGCGACTTTCTGCGGAGCCATTACGTGACCGACGTGACGATCACCTGCGCCTCCGAGACCCCCCGGCAGGAGCCACGGAGCGGCAAGCTCCGCCAGGTCCTCCGGACTTGAACTCATTGCTTGCCGGTCCGGGACATCGTTGAGCGCGCGAAATCGACTGCGCTGGTGCCGCAAAGCCCGGTCCGGTCATGCGAAGTCCGATGACCATCGGCCCTGGCCACTGTGGCCGTACCGGGCCTATCGTCGACTTACACCATTGGAGGTTGAAATGATCGAGGTACTGCAGGACGTGCCCGCCGGCGTCGTCGGCATCCGGGTGTCGGGACGAGTCACCGCCGACGATTTCCATCAGTTCAAACCCAACCTGGACCGGATGCTCGATTCGGAGGAAATCCGCTTCATCGAGATCATCGGGCCTGACTATGAGGGTTTCAGCCCCGGCGGGCTACTCGCCGACGTCAAACAGGGCTTCGGCACCCTCCATCACCTTCGCGCGTTCAAACGAACCGCCGTTGTCACCGACAAGGAGTGGATCGCGCACACCTTGCATGCGCTGGCCTGGATGATCCCCGGCGAGGTGGCCCTGTTCGGCCTCGGCCAGCTCGATGCCGCCAAACAGTGGGCGGCGAGCTGAGCCGCAGCCGCCAGTCAGTGGGCGCGGTTGCGCTACTCGCTGCGGCGATGGGTCACTGGGAGCCGGAGGGAACAAATACGAACCCGTCCAAAATGGCTTGGCTGTCACGCTGATAGATGGGGTTGTCGGGTTCCGAGGTCACCACAGACAGCGCGACTAGATAGGTCACGTCCTCGGATTCGGCTACCGCCATCAGCAGCTTGACGAACAGCGGGGCGCTCACGGATTCCGGCGTCATGGTGTATTCGCTGATTTCGGCCGGTTGCCCGCACACGGTGGTGGGGGTGATCGATTGGAACTCCGCCCCTAAAACTAGCCCGGATCTTTGTTCATCGAACAGCTCTTGTGCCGACCATTGGCTCGGCTCCGACCCCAAGGTGACGGCAACGGTGGGAGCGTATTGGTTGGCGGTGAGGGCCTGGTTTGTTAGGGCGGACCGAAGGCCCTGACCGCGCTTGGTCTGGACCACTTCCCATCCGGGTGGTTGGGGGATCTGCATCGTGGGTTCGGCCCTTGCGCGTGGGGGGATGTCGATCAAGGGGTAATTGACTTTATTGCAGTCGGCCGCAGTGCTAGGTGCTGCAGCCGCGGGGGAGCCTTCGACAGTCGAGGTCAGAGGGCTGGTGAGGTTCGCGCATCCTGCGGCCGTAAAAACCAGCACGACAGATAGGGCGGCGGTGAGGCGGTATCCCCAGCTGCGGCGGCGAGGATCGCGCACAGCTGGTGTGGTTGTCACGATGCCCAGTGTGGCGATGGCTCCGGGGGTAGAGCAATTGGAGCCAATCGCGGCTCGCTGCGACCTCAATAGGTGGTCGCGGATTCGTCGCCGGGATGCGTTGGTGGCGGTATCGCCTTTAGTGGCCGCGAGTCTGGCGCATTGGGGTGCCGCTGCTCACGGCCGGAAGCCGCGGAAACCGCAGCGGATTGTTGTCCTGCGCTGAGTGTTGGAAAAGAAAAGAAATGGCCTGACCGGGGCCGCAAGCGCGGCCTTGGCCCGTCATGGCGCGGTGGCTGGGGGCCGCCACCGCTCAGGCAGGGCCATGTTCGCGTAGGCCGCCCCCTAATCGTGGGCCGGGCGCGGGTGCCCCCGACCGGTGATGTCCGCGCCCGGTTCACACCCCCAACGGTGGCAGACCACACCGTGAGACTCTGACTGCGGGCGGATACGGGTTGCCGCTATTCACTGTCGATATTGGAGGACAGCTTGACTTCTATTCAGCCAGCATGGCTGGGAGTGCTCATAGCCGTAATCGCGTTGGTCGCCGCGGTGCTAGTGGTGATCGGGGGCCTATACCTCCTGGCTCCGCCCGCTCGCCGATTCATAAAGGGAGATCAGCCCGTCTGGTGGGTGCGGGACCTCCTCATCGTGGCGTTCCTCACCGTGTTTCTCCTATTCGGGCGGGGCTATCTCGCCGGTGCTGCCATCTGACCCCCGCTACCTGGCGGGCATCTATTACGACGACAACACCATCGGGCCGGAGGGCTTTCAGCCGCCCCATCGGCTGGGGTGTGAGGCGCTGCCAGCGTGAGAACTGCGCCGCTGAGAGGCCCGTAGGCGAACGAAACCGCCCACCCCGCATGTCGGGATGGGCGGTTATCGCGCTCACCTAAGACCTAGCCGCTGGCGTGCGCGCTAACGTGCACGCGTCAAATTGTGGCTTACCGGGGGAAAAACCAGATGAGTCGCGAGTCGTCCTGCGATACGTCGCCGCCGTCGTTGGCGGTAACGGGTACCTCGCTGCTTACGTCGGGCAGCGTCGCGGTGTCATCGGCCATCGCGGTCCCAGCACCGAGTACACCGAGGCCGGCCATGGCGGCGCCGAGGGTGAGAACCTTCCAGCTGGCGGGTCGTTGCATGATGTGTGCTCCATTCATCTGTTTCACGCGTATTTCGCGGTCATGTTCAGATTCCCGGGCCGACGTGATCGCTGGGTGAGATGGAGATGAGTGATCTCTCATACTGGGCAACACAGATTGGTACGCTCGTACCAAAACGTGGGATCATTCTTTACGGTGGTGAAGCTGGAAGTGGTTGTGGACGGGCCGCTGGCG
>CAXMSM010000215.1:0-4738 GCA_964195655.1 uncultured Gammaproteobacteria bacterium
ACGTCAGACCTCCGGGTCGGTCCCGACGCAGACCCGCTACGCGCAGGTGGATGTCATTCTCGATCAGATCAATGTGCTCCCGCTGGGTACCAACATCAACTACAACTCGGCCTTCGCCGACAACATCGCGTTCACCATCAGCGCCGACCTGCCCGCACCTGCGGTACCGACGCCGCCGGTGTCGACTGTCGGCGAATTGGACCATCTGTTCATGGTCTACATGGAGAACAAGGGTTACGGCGACATCCTCGGTAGCGAGGACGCGCCGTTCCTGAACAGCCTGATCAACGCTTATGGGTTCGCCGACAACTATTACGGCCTGACCCATCCCAGCCTGCCCAACTACTATCCGGTCATCGGCGGCACGGACTACGGGTTGACCTACGAGTGCGAGGCAGTCTGCATCTTTGACCACGGAACAATCCTGACCGACAACATCGATGACGCGGGCATGACTTGGCGGGGCTACGCGCAGAGCCAGCCCCCCGGAGAGCCCCTGGAGAATTCGGGCGACTACAGCGTCGCGCAGCTTCCCTTCGTGGCGTTCGAGGGAATCGGCAGCGATCAGGCCTACGCCGAGCAGCACCTGTTCCCGCTGGATCAGATGGCGATCGATCTCTCGTCGTCGGAGACCGCGCCGGATTACGCGTGGTTCGCCGCCAACGAGGAGTTCAACGGGGAAGGCCCGATCGACACCGTGTGGGACGTGCTGCAGTTCGCCTGGAGCCAGATCACCCCCGGCCACCAATACAACGTTCCCGCGCTTGACCAATTCCTGTCCGAGACTGTGCCGACTGTCATGAATTCTGCGGTTTGGGAAGACCCGGCCGAAAAGTCCGTCCTGGTTGTCACCTTCGACGAGGACAACGACAACCTATCGTTGGGCTTCGGCGACGAGGGCAACCACGTTGTGACGGTCGTCATCCCTTCACCGGCTGCCATCGCGGGCGGGATGCGGGGCGGTCCCTTCATCGCCACCGACCAGTACGACCACTACAGCTTGCTGCGCACGGTCGAGGACTCGCTCGGGCTCCCGACGATGACCAACAACGACAAGTACGCCGTACCGATGAACGAGTTCTGGACCTAAACGGGGTGCCGACTGCGACCGTGTGAAGACGGTCATGCTCACGCCTAGGGCTATGATCTCTCAATGCCTGACACCAAACCCGGCTGGATTGCCCCCGCCGCGCTCGCCATTGCCGTCATCGCCGTCGTTCTCGCGGCGTTGGGACTGATTCTTTCGTCCTCCTCAGGCAATGGTGCTGCCGCCGGCGCCAAGCAGGGCGACGAGGCTAAGACGCGGGTGTGCGACGGATTCGACATGGTGCGCACCGCGGTGTCCCTGCGGACCAACGCAGATCTCGGTCAGAATCGGGTCGCCGCTGAGGCAGTGGCAGCCAACGCCCGGCTGGCCACTTTGGGCGGCGGCCAGTTCCTGCTGACCAGGCTGGACGCCAACGACGTGCCCAGCGACCTAGCCGACGCGGTGCGGTCGTTTGCGAACAACCTCGAATACATCGGGATGGGACAACTTGCAGGCGCGCCCGCCCAGGACCCGACCCAGACGAGCCGCTTGAACGATGCTCAGACTGCCGCCGAGCGCGTCGCGGAGATCTGCAACTAACCCGGCTCAAGCGGGGACGAATTCGACACCGGCCAGCGCCACCGCGTTGTCACGCTCGGGTATTTTCACGACGGCCTTGAAGCCGGACTGAGGGCCATCGGCGGACTTCCAGGCGCTCACGCGCAGCGTCTCGCCGGGAAACACCACGCCCGCCATCCGGGCGTCGTAGGACCTGAGTTGGCTGACGTCACCGTCGAGCAGGGCGTCTACCAATGCTTTGCAGGTCATGCCGTACGTGCACAGCCCGTGCAGGATCGGACGCGGAAAGCCCGCTGCGGCAGCGAAATCCGGATCTGAGTGCAGCGGATTGCGGTCCCCGCACATCCGGTACAGCAGCGCCTGCTGAGGCGACACCGGGATGGACAACTCGAGATCGGGTGCCCGCTCGGGTGTGGTGGAAGAACCAGAAGGCCCGCGGTCTCCACCGAAACCGCCCTCGCCGCGCGCGAAGATCGACCGCTTCTGCGTCCACAGCAACGTGCCGCCGGGATCGGTCACCGTCGTCTCTGACCAGATCACCGCGGCCCTGCCTTTGTCCCAGATCTCGGTGAACCTAGTGACCGCGGTGCCGGTGCCCGACGGTGGGATCGGCCCGGGAGCCGTCACGGCTTCACTCGCGTGCAGCACCTTGCTCAGCTCGATGTCGATACCGGGGAACCGCACCGCCGGCGGTTCGGTCATGTGGAAGTTCTGCGCTACATTGCCGAATGTCGGCAGCACCTGCGGTGTGGCGTCGGTCAGGTAGCGCAGTTCGCGCTGGTCCATCGGGTCGCCGCCGGCGCCTAGACCAAGGTGGTAGAGCTGAATGTCGCTACTCGTCCAAGAGAATTCGACGGGATCGAGTTCGGCACCGATAGCTTCGTCGAGGTTGATCGGCACGGATTAATCCTTCCCAGTACTGAGTGTTGGCGCCGGGGTGACGCTGGCCAGATGCAATGCCGCAAGGTACCCGAACGTCATCGCTGGGCCGATGGTGCCTCCGGGTCCTGGATAGGTATGGCCCATCACCGGTGCGCTGGCGTTGCCCGAGACGTACAGGCCCTCGATGATCGAGCCGTCGTCGCGCAGGGCGCGGCCGTGCACATCGGTGACTACCCCGCCCTTGGTGCCCAGATCCCCGGGGACCATCTTGGCCGCGTAGAACGGCGGTTGGCTGATCTCGCCGAGGTTGGGGTTCGGCTTGTTTGTGGGGTCGCCGTAATAGCGGTCGTAGGCGCTCTCGCCGCGCTTGAAGTCCTCGTCGACGCCGGTGCGCGCGAAGCCGTTGAATCGCTGGACGGTCTCGTTGAACGTGTCCGCGGGAAGCCCGGTCTTCGTTGTGAGTTCGTCGAGAGTCGGGGCGGTAACTATCACCCCCGACGCCATCCACTTCTTCGGAATGCGCTGGCCCGCTTGCAGTCCGGCGAAGATGTAGCGGTCACGGTACCGCTGGTCGAACACCAGCCAGGCCGGGATGTTCTCGCCGGGGCCCGGACCCTGTCCGTATTGTCCGCCGTACATGTGGTGGCAGGCCTCCACGTATGGCATCGACTCGTTCATGAAGCGCTTACCCGTCATGTTGACGATGATCGAGCCGGGGGAGTTGCGCTCGGACAGAGCGAACCACGGGGCGTCGACGAGCGGCACTGTCGGCCCCCACCATGCGTCTTCCATGAAATCCAGTGCCGCACCTAACTTCTCGGCAGCCAGGATTCCGTCGCCGGTGTTGGCCTTGGCGCCGACCGTCCACGCCGTGGTGATCGGGGCGCGCTGGTATTTTACTCGCATCTGCTCGTTGCGCTCAAACCCCCCACTGCCCAGGATTACCCCGCGATTGGCTCGAATTAGTTGTGGCTCAGCATTGTCGGGCGCGTCGGAGGGCTGCACCCAAACCCCACGGACAACGTCGTCCTCGACGTAGAGGTCGGTCATCGCGGTGTTGAGCCGGACGGGCACGCCCGCCTTCTGCAGGCCGATACGCAGCGGGGCGATGAGCGCGCGGCCCATGCCGACCAGATTTTTGCCGGTCGCCCGGGACCACATCGTGCGCGCGCCCACCCTCAGGCTGCGCAGCACCCCGCGCGGATGCCGCTTGAGCTGGTTGAGCCGCATGTAGTCCTGTTGCATGACCACGACGTTGAGGGGGATCTTGCCGTACGGCGGCTCGAGCCCGTCGGCGTCGGGTCCCAGCTTCTTGGTGTTGAACGGCTTGGGTTCCACTGACCGGCCCGAGGCCTTGCCGCCCGCGGTCTCGGGGTAGTAGTCGGAGTAGTTCGGCACCCAGCACAGCTTGAGTGGAGAGTGCTTGAGCACGAAGGACAACATCTCTGGGCCGCGGTCCAGATAGGTGTCGATCTTCTCCGCCGGGACCACGTCGCCGATGATCGTGTGCAAATAGGTGCGGGCTAGCTCGGGAGTGTCGCGAACCCCGTCCCGCTTGAGGATCTCGTTGTTCGGGATCCAGACGCCGCCACCTGACCGCGCAGTGGAACCACCGTAGTGCGGCGCCTTCTCGACGACTATTGCTGACAGACCCTGGTGGGCGGCGGTGAGAGCGGCGACCATACCGGCGGCGCCACTGCCGACCACGATGACGTCGTACTCCTGTCTTGTCATCTAGAACACGTTATAGAATTGTCTGGCCGACCCACAACTGTGCCGGTCGACTAGATGAGGGGACTTCACCAATGTTGTCCGTTGAGGTGCGCGACTGGCTGGCCGCCGACCTGGCCCAGGCCGAGCGAAGCGGTATCCCGATCGGCCCGCTGACGGCAAGGGAACCGGACATCGACGTGGTCGACGCCTACGAGATCCAGCTGATCAACATTCGTCAGCGCCTGGCCGAAGGCGCACACGTGATCGGACACAAGGTCGGGCTGTCGTCGGAAGCCATGCAGAAGATGATGAACGTCGGTGAGCCTGATTACGGGCACCTTCTCGACGAGATGGAGGTCTTTGAGGACACTCCAGTGCAGTCCGGCCGATTTCTCTATCCGCGCGTCGAAGTGGAGGTCGGGTTCGTGCTCGCCGACGACCTACCTGGAGCAGGCTGCACCGAGGACGACGTGCTGGCGGCAACTGCTGCGTTCGCGCCCTCAATCGAGCTCATCGATACCCGCATCACTGACTGGA
>CAXMSM010000216.1:0-5473 GCA_964195655.1 uncultured Gammaproteobacteria bacterium
CGATGTTGCCCAACCGCGGCCCGGTCGGGATCTGGATTTCCTCGAAGTCCAGCTTGCGGGTCTTCTCGGCCTCGGCCGCCATCTCCTCGTACCGTCCCAGGCGTGCCTTACTCTTCGCCTGCCGAGCCTTGGCGCCCGACCGGACCCACGCGAGTTCCTCCTGCAGTCGCTTCTGCAACTTGGCGTCCTTACGGCCCTGGACGCCGACGCGCTCGGCCTTCTTCTCCAGATAGGTCGAGTAGTTGCCCTCGTAGGGGTACGCGCGACCGCGGTCGAGCTCAAGGATCCACTCGGCGACATTGTCCAGGAAGTACCGGTCGTGGGTGACCGCCAGGATGGCGCCCTGGTACTCGGCGAGATGCTGCTCAAGCCACAGCACGCTCTCTGCGTCGAGGTGGTTGGTCGGCTCGTCGAGCAACAACAGATCGGGCTTGGACAGCAGCAGCTTGCATAGCGCCACACGGCGCCGCTCACCGCCGGATAGCTGAGTCACCGGATCTTCGGGCGGCGGGCAGCGCAACGCATCCATCGCCTGTTCCAGCTGCGAGTCGATGTCCCAAGCGTCAGCGGCGTCCAACTCCTCCTGGAGCTTGCCCATCTCCTCCATCAGCTCGTCGGTGTAATCGGTCGCCATCAGTTCGGCGACCTCGTTGAACCGATTGAGCTTGCCCTTGATCGCCACACCGTCTTCGACGTTCTCGCGAACCGACTTAGTCTCGTCGAGCTGAGGCTCCTGTTGCAGAATGCCCACGCTCGCGCCGGGCGCCAGGAAAGCGTCGCCGTTGTTGGGTTGGTCCAATCCGGCCATGATCCGCAAGACGCTCGACTTACCGGCCCCATTGGGGCCGACGACGCCGATCTTCGCGCCCGGAAGGAAGTTCAGGGTGACGTCGTCAAGAATGACCTTGTCGCCGTGCGCCTTGCGGACCTTCCGCATCGTGTAGATGAATTCGGCCATTGCCGTAGTGTCGCCTCTCTCGATCTTCGCGATCTCTTTTCCGATCCTGCGATGGTCGGGCCCCATACTAAAGCGTGGCCGCATCCGCGGTATCTGCCGCTAGGCGGTCAGCGGCAGGCCCTTCTCTGCGAGCCCAGCCTCGCCGCGAGCGATCTCAGCCTCGCCGTCAGCGATCTCAGCCTCGACGTCGGAGTCGCCATCCACGTCGGCGACGCCGTCTGCCGGACGGCCGCCGCCAACCTCGGTGCCGGCGACGGCGGTGTCGGGATGTCTGCGCTTGTCGATGCGGACGATGCACCGGGCCAGGTCCGGGCCCACAGAGGTGGCCCGAATCTCCAGCGAGGAGCGGCGATTTCCGTCACGGTCATCGTATTCACTCGTGTACACGTTGCCCACGACGATCACCGCATCACCCTTCCCAAGCCCTGCTCCCACGCCCGTGACAAGACGTCCCCAGCAGTTCACCGTGGCGTACAGGGAATTACCCGACTCCCAGTCGCCGTCGGGGGTCCGCCGACGCGAGTTACTGGCCACGCGGAATTTGAAGAGCTCCTGATCCCCGACCCAACGGCGCTCGGGATTGGTGACGATGGTGCCTACGACGGTGATAGGTGTCTCGAACATGGATTGTTCCTTCCTATTTCTTCGTCAGCGGACCAGGCCCTGCGCCTGATCTGTCGGTGACACAGCCATTAACCGGCGTGTCACCGACATCCCACCCCGAGGAGCCGCCCGGGACGGCGCGCGCTGTGGATGAATTGCGCATTGGGGATAACCGGAGCTAGCCGTCGCGACTTGATTCCCGCCGGGATAGTTCGGCCAGCATCCTGTTATAGGCCGCCAAGTCCGCATCGTCGTCGCGGTCGGCAGCCCGGTCCAGCCGCTTGGCCGTGCGCTGGTCGGCGCGATTCCACTGGATGAACAACGCGATCAGCACCACAACGAGGGGCACTTCACCTGCGGCCCAGGCAATCCCGCCGCCGAGGCGTTGATCGCCGAGGAGGTCGGTATGCCATGGCAGTTGTAACGACTGATAAAACTTCTCGCCCATCACTGTCGGAGTTCCCATCAGCACCACACCAAAGAACGCATGCAGCGGGAGCGACGCGAACACCACCGCCAGCTTGCCGATGGGCGGTATGGGTCGCGGCGTCGGATCCACGCCGATGACGACCCAATAGAACAGGTAGCCGCTGAGCAGAAAGTGCAGGTTCATCGCGACGTGGGCGCCGTGGCTGCCCACGGTGGCATCGAAGATACCGCCGAAGTACAGGCCATAGAAGCCGACGACGAACAGTGCGGTCGCGACGAACGGGTTGGTCAGCACCCGAGAAACCCGGGAATGCAGGGCCGTGAGCAACCACTCGCGGGGCCCGGGCGGCCCGTCGCGTCCGGCCGCGGGTAAGGCCCGCAGTGCCAGCACGACCGGTCCACCGAGTACCAGCAGGATCGGCACCAGCATCGACAACAGCATGTGGGCGATCATGTGCATGCTGAACATCGCCGGCATGTACCGACCGATCCCCGACGAGGTCGTCAGCAACAGGGCCAGACATCCGAGAAGCCATGCCACGGTCCTGCCGACGGGCCAAGCGTCGCCCCGACGCCTCAGCCTGTATACGGCGGCCAGATACACGATCGCGAAAACGAGGGCCGCAGTACCGAATAGCAGGTCGAAGCGCCAGTCGAACAGCACCCTGCCCACTGTGGGTGGACCCGCCAGGTCGTAGCCGATCTCGACCGCGGGAATCGATGGATTGAAGTCACGCGGAGGCGGGGGCGGTGTGCGGCCGAGGGCGACGGCCACCCCGAACGTCAGGCCGAAGATGACCGCCTCAACAAGCGCCAGGCGGATCAGCGGGCCGCGGGCTGCAGCGTCGTCCTGCAGAGCGGCCACGCCGCTGCGACGCTGTCGCCACCCGAGGTAGCCGAGCGCACCCAGCGCCGCCATCTTCGCCAAGATCAACCAGCCGTAGCCACTGTGCACCAGGTCTTCCGGCCGAATCCGCACCAGCGCGTTGATCACCCCGCTTAGTGCCATTGCCACGAAGCACCACAGGGCGACGGCCGAGAATCGGCGCGCCGCCAGGTCGGCATGTTCGCCACCGCGGAGCGCGTGGACCAGCAGCGCCAGCAGACCACCGGCCCACAAAGCACCGGCGATGAGATGCACGAGCAGACTGTTCGTGGCGATGTCGTGCGCCCCTCCCGACGAGGCGTGCCCGGTCAGCGCCAGCGGAAGCAGAGTCACCAGCGATCCGATGAACAGCACCGGCGTCCACGACCACCGCAACACCGGCACACTCACCACGGCCACCGCCAACGCGAACAGCGCCGTCCAGCGCCACGCGCTCGCCACGTCGATAAGGCTGGCCACCGACCAGATATCCGCCGGGCCCAGCTGCGTCGACAGCGGCTGGCCACTGACATCGGACACCGTCAGCGCCACCATCAGCACCGCGCAAACCGCCCACATCCCAGAGGCCACCGTGCCCGTGCGCAGCGCGCGGTACCCGGCAGCGTCGAGGACCCCGTTGCGCTGCGGCGGCACCATGAAGGCCGCGAACAGGAAGGACCCGGTCGCCGTTACCGCGGCGATCTCACCCGCTGCCTTCACAAACGGCAGCCCGTAATTGGTTACCGGGCCCGGATCGGGCAGGCCTGTGGCGGTCAACGCATCCGCCAGCGCCAGCGCGGCCAGTGCTGCTGCGGTCACCCCGGCCAGCAACGCCACCCCGTACAGCACCGACCACACCGGCGCACTGCGCATACCGGAGGCGGCAAGGCGACCGGTCGGCGTCATCCGCCTAGGGTATGGCGTCGCCGGATCGCGCCTACTGACCAGCCTCGCTGCCTATCCCCTGGCGGCTCCGCTCGCGGGCAAAGAACTGCTCGCGCGAGTACTCTTCGACCCTCTCCATGTCGGCGAGGATCCCCCGCAATTCGTCGCGGAAGTCGACCTTTCGGTCAGCCAGGTCGTCGGCCGGCTCGAGAAGATTCTGGTCGACGGCGACCTGTCGAGCCGTCGTGAATAGCAACGCCGAAGCCGACTCGGTGCTCCGGACCACGCCCTGCGCCACGTACTGCTGCCCCAGCCCCAGCGACTTGGCCGTCAAGTCCTTCTCGGAGATGTTTGCCGACGCATTGATCAAGACGTCGGCAACAATCCGGTAGGCCTCGAAGAACGGGCGCAGCAGCGGCCCGGCGATCGCGGGACGCTTGGCCCGCAATAGCGCCACGATCCGGTCACCACCGGCGACGACGTCATCCTCCCAATTCTCATGCCACGACATCTCCTCGGCGACGTGATCTCGAAAGCTCGCGGAGTCGGCGAAATAGAAATCGAACTTCAGCAAATCGCGAAGCCGCATCACCTGCGACCAAAATGCCTCCAAGCGATCGGAGTCCGCCCGTGCGGCGTGCGCCAGTGCGAGTTCCATCAGCGACGCCTCCAAAAAAGCGTCGATCAGCGAGTTGCGGTAGAACGCGGCCTCGTACTCGTCCTGCGGTGCGATGTACCAAACGGGTTCCCGGCCACTCTCGATCTGGGTCACCGGGTGTCCATTGGACAACGCATCGACCGCGGCGCGGACCCCATCGGGGGTGCGCAGTCGCAGCGCGCTGTTGGTCACCGGAGTCTGCTTGCGCTCGAGATAGTCCAGAGAATCCTGCAGCGTGTGATGCAGTTGGTCGAGAGTCAGCGCGACGCCACGGGTGCTGAGCAACAACGCCGACACCAGCGCCGTCGCGCTCACCGGAGTGACCTGAAGGATCCGCCATGCAGCCTCGAATGCCATCTTCTGCAGCGCAAGGCGTTTCGCGGCCCGGTCGTCGACCATCGGCCCGTGTGGCTCGCCCAGATACTCGCGCATCGAGACCGCCTCAGGGAACCGCACATAAATCTTGCCGTAGTTGCGTTCGCCCTGAGCCTTGATGAAGTTGTACATCCATGACAAACCCTCGGGTGTCTTCTCCCCACCCCGCGCATAGGCAGCGTACTCGGCGGTTTCGTGCAGCTGATCGAAGCTGATCGACACCGGCTGCAGCAGAATGTCGTTACTGCGGCCGTCAAGGTAGGCGTCGGCGACGTACGCGAGCAGACCAAGCTTGGGGGGCAACATCTTTCCGGTCCTCGACCGGGTGCCCTCGATCGACCAGTTGAGGTTGAACCGCTTCTCCACGATGTAGCCGACGAACTGGCGCAGCACATACTTGTAGAGCGGATCGTCGAGCTTGCGCCGGATGAAGATAACGCCCGACCGGCGCATTAGCGGACCCATCGCACCAAACGAAAGGTTGATGCCCGCGAAGGTATACACAGGTGGCAGCCGATTCTCCTGCATCGCCACGGGCACGATCACGCCGTCTAAATAGGACCGGTGCGAGAACAGCAGCACCGCGGGATGAGCCTCGAGCGCATGCCGCATCGATTCGACCTCAAGGCGGTCGTAGTCGATATTGGGATCAAATCCCCTGCTGAAGATCGCGCGGCCCAGCGTCGGAATCAGATCGACA
>CAXMSM010000217.1:0-6901 GCA_964195655.1 uncultured Gammaproteobacteria bacterium
ACAGTTCGAGTTCGGGTCGACCGATCACCATGTCACCCGCTACGCACAGCTCACTTCGCGATAGTTGACATCCGCGTCAGCCAGCCGCGGCCTACGGTCATGATCGCCTCGCCACGATCACCGGAACCCGGGCCGATTGCACCACCTGCGAGCCCACCGAGCCGAGCAGCATTCCAGCGAAACCGCCTCGACCGTGGCTGCCCACAACCAGCAGCTGCGCCTGCTCAGCTTCCTCAAGCAGCGCGTGACCCGGTTGGTCACGATGCACCACACGGCGCACGGTCACATCCGGGTAGCGCTCCTGCCAGCCCGCCAACCGCTCGGCCAGCAGCATGTCTTCCTCGGTTTGGGTCTCGCTCCAGCCGGCGCCGGGCAGTTCATAGCCGGCGTCGCTCCAGGTGTGGACCGCGACCAGGTCGACACCGCGGCGCGACGCCTCGTCGAACGCGATCGCGGTGGCCTGCTCAGATACCGGAGAGCCGTCGATACCCACGACCACAGGCGCCTGCGCCGGATGCGGGATCAACGGATCCTCGTCATGGATCACCGCGACAGGGCACTGCGCGTGCTGCACCAGCCCGGAACTGACCGACCCCAGCAGCCGACGTTCCCACTTCCCCAGTCCACGACTGCCAACGACGATCATGTCGGCGTCCTTGCTCAGGTCGGCCAGCGCCTGTACCGGCTGCCCCGAGATCACTTTCTGGTCGACCCGGATCCCGTCGACTCCCGCGGTCGCGGCCTCCACGACGCCCCGTGCGTCGGCCAAAGCTTCGCGCGCGGTTTCCTGTTCGTCCTCGAAGAATGCGGCAGGCAGCGGAACCTCAATCCACGCCTGCACGGTCGCACCGGGAAGCACGTACGCCAACGCCAGCGGGACGCGTCGCATGGCGGCATCACGCGCGGCCCAGTCGACGGCGACTCTCGACGGAGCCGAACCGTCGACTCCCACGACGATCCCGAGAGATCCTGGTTGGGTGGACATCCGGCGTGCCTCCTCATATGTGGCCGGCGACGGTGCCGTCGGTACCTCAACGCTACCGCCGCGCGGCGTCGCACATAAGGGGACGACGGTCACCGCGACGGTGGGACGAAAGTCCCTGCCGGCGCACGTGGACCTGGTGTCCACGTGCGGCAAGCTCGCCGGGCAGCGGGCACTACCGCTATCGTCTACCTCGGTCGAGATCGGCGAACAGACCAATCCACTTAGGTGCTGGCAACGAATCGATCAACACCATTGAACAAAATGCCTTTCTGTCCGTACGAACGATATCCGGTGGTGCCCATGAACTCCGTCCAGAGCCAGGAGCTGGTTGTCCTCCTCGACGACGCCGGCCGTCGCATAGACACCGCGCCTAAGTCAGAGGTGCATCACGGCTCGACGCCGCTGCATCTGGCATTCTCCTGCTACCTCTTCGACGACGCGGACAAGGTGCTGCTGACCCGGCGGGCGCTGGCCAAGCGGGCCTTCCCCGGCATCTGGACCAACTCGGTCTGCGGACACCCCGGGCCCGACGAGCCGATCGAGGACGCGGTCATCCGCCGGGCATCTGAAGAGCTGGGCGTTGACATTGTGGAATTGCGCTGTGTGCTTCCCGATTTTCGCTATCACGCCATCGATTCCGGCGGTGTCGCAGAGAACGAGGTCTGTCCGGTCTTCTGCGCCCGCGTCGCCAGCTCCGTGAACGCCGACCCCGCCGAGATCATGGACACCGCATGGGTGACGTGGGATCAGCTGCGGGCAGCCGTACAGCTCCCGTGGGCGATCAGCCCCTGGGCCGCCGAGCAGGTCCCGCTCCTCGATGACGCGGGTATCGGGCGGCCTGATTAGGACCTCAGCTCGTAGAGGCGCTCGGCGTAGACGAGGTCGTCACGCCACAGTCGGGTCGCCGCGATCCCCATCAGGGATCTGATCGCCGGAACGACCAGGAGTGCCTTCCCGAAGTGGCGCCGATCCGAGTGCGCGATAGTGGCTTCCACAACTGTCGTGCGCGGCAGGCCGTCCCGCCCGGCGCCTAGCGGCGTGGCGTGTGTTTCCACCACGCTGCCCTGGCTTTCGCCGTCGATGATGCGCATGACGACAGTACGCGGACCGGGTGTGTTGAACTCGGCGATGACCGGCACCCCGAGCCTGCCCACCCTTTCCGTCACCGAGACGACGAAGCGATCGAACTCGTCAGGCAGATCTGAAGCGCAACCGGGTGAGCTGAGCACCTCGAGGCGAGTGAACGAGTATGGGCGTAACCATGCTCCGTGCCACGGATCCAGCCTGTTGGCGACGACATCGCAGGGCTCACAGATACCTTCGAGTCGGATGACCGCGGCCAATCGCGGACCCGGTGGGCGTTCCGGAATGATCGGAGCGTCGGTGGGCGCCTCGGCGCCGACAGCATCGAGACGAACCCAACACAACACGCCGTCGTCGTGGGACGGGAAGGGTCGCCACGCACCGTGGCGCTGGTCCGAGAGCCGCAGACCGTGCCACGGGCACAACAGCGCCCGCATTCGACCCTGGCGGTAGCCAGGTCTGCGCCGAGGTGCGGACACGCACGCGACCCCACCCGCAACCCTCCGTCGGCTGTGCGCCAGGCCACGATCTGCACGCCGGCCACGGTGGCGCCCCAGGCCTTGGTGGCGATCTGCGAGCTCGCAGCGAACGCGAACCAGTTGCCGCTCGGGCGGCGCTGCGCACGTGAGACCGCCGCCCGGATCTGCGCTGGATTGGCTTCGCCGTAGGTGGGCTTCTGCGTTGACCAGTCCGACGGTGGAAGTGTCTCGAACGGCCAACCCTGGGCCGGTCCGAGGCGCAACTTGCTCATCAACGCGAGTTTCCTCCGCGCGCCGCCAGCCTGCGCAGCAGCGCCGATCGACCACGATTGGGAACCGTGTGCACGACGTGGCCCGCCAGACCGAAGCCCTCGAGAAGGTGATTGGCCGCGACCCATCCCGTGGTCGCCGCGCGCTCCATCAGTGCAACCGGGAGGTCGACACGAATTCCGTCCCCCGCCAACACCACTCGTGGTTCGGGTGTCTGCACTCCGGGCCGCCGGGCGAAATCGCCCGGTGCGAGGCGGGGACAGTCGTCCCGGCGCAACAATCGTTCATCGACGACGGACGCGCCGACGGTTTCGGGGTAGAGCTCGTGCATGCGGGCCACCAAGGCGTGGCGCACGTCGTCGTCGGTGTCGAAAGCCGAGTAGGCATGCAGTTCCACCACCGAACCCCCGGTCCGCGCGGCCCATTGGGCCGCTTCGCGTTCGTACCGCTCCAGCACGCTGACATTATCCAGGGGCGGCCGGCCACCTGTACCCATGAATGGTGCTCGATCTTTGCGGACCGGGCGATCCAGCCACAGCCGCAGCACCACAAATGGTGGCGCGTTGTGCAGATCGGCGACCCGCCCTCGCCAGTCGTCGTCGCCGAGGCCGGGCGATGCCGCCACGATGCGGCGCAAGCCGGCGACGTCGGTCGCCAACACCACCGCATCGGCGGTGAACTCGGCACCGTTTGCGCATGCCACGTGCATATCGGACGCTGCGGTAAGGCCCTCGACCGCCAGCTCGGTGTGGAAACGCACACCGCGGGATTCCAGGTACTGCCGCAGCGGGTTCCACAGTGCAACATCGAAGTTCTCGTTCGCGACGTCGAACAACAGGCCTTCGCTCGACCCGAGGAAGTAGATGTGGAACATCGTGACCAGCTCCGCCGCCGACAGTTCCTCCGGCCGGGCGAAGAAACTGCGGGCGAACACCTCGAAGGCTAGATGCCTTGCCGCATCAGGAAAGTTGATGTCGCGAAGGAACGTACCGGCATCGATGTCGTCGAGTTCGCTGTACGTGCGCGGCACCGATACCGCCGCCAGCGGCGCGGCGGCTTTGGCGTCGAGTCGAACCATGTCGCGTAGCCGGAATGTCGGACTACGCAGCGCGAAGGCCAGTGCGTTCAGGAGTGGAGTGTGAGGCAACCCGCGAAACGTGTCGCTGCGTCCGGTCGCGTCGATCAACGGATAGTCGTCGACCGGCGTCAACGCTGTCAGGTGCGGATCCGCGCGGCGCAGCAATGATCTCAAGTTGTAGTACTGGCGAAAAAACGCGTGGAAGCCCCTATTCATCGCCGTCGCCGAACCATCGGACAGGGTGTCGGTCCATCCACCTACCCGCCCGCCCAGGTAGTCCCTCGACTCGACGACATCGACGCTGACGCCACGCTCGCTGAGCCCGGCCGCAGCGGCAAGACCGGCGATTCCGGCACCGACGACGACGACGCGGGGCACCCGCTCAAGTGCGCCGGCATCACTGAGCCCCGGTCGGGCAGGCAGCGTTTGACGCAGTCGATCTGGCTGGCTCATGGCTGCTCCGACACCTCGGACTGCGGCCGGCGCCGCTCCCAGAGCAACAATACGGCGGTCACCAACGCGAACCCGAACAGGAAATCCTCGATCGGGATGTCGAGCGGGAACCGGATCCCGGTGCTGTGCTGTTCGTTGTAGAGGACGATGGGCGCGCTGAGTTTGGTCAACCAGCCGTCAACCGGGATCTGGAAGCCCAACACGATCACCATCGAGATCCAGTACGCGGGTCGGCGGAACAGCCCGGTACGCCACACCCGAATTTCGAGGACGCACACCACGACGACGGCAAGGACCGCCGGAAGCGTGTAGCCCAGCCCGCTCATCGGCACGCTCTGCTCTTCGCGCGCCGCCGGCTGAGCATCGAGAGGATGGCATCGACCGCCGAGTAGGTGAGCAGGCCGCACAGCGGAATCACCACGAAGAACAGCACTTCTTCAAGCGGAAGATCACCGGGTGCCATCAGCCCCAGGATGTAACGCGGGTTGTACCACCAGACGTCGGCGGCAACCGCGATGGCATCCCAGACGAGGAACACCGCGGTGACGGGAAGCAGGGCTGCCAGCAACCGCCGGGGCTGACGATAGACACCGCGGCCGAACAGTTCCAGTGGAGCGGTGAGCAGAAGGCATGCGCCGAGAACGCTCAGGTACTGCCAGCGGTCCACACTCACCTGCTCCCGCGTCGTAGCCGTGCACCCCACGACCGCACGATTCCGCTGCTGGCGACACTGAGTCGTCGGGCTTTACCAACTGTGGCACGCTGGCCGAAGATCTGGAAATCGATCTCCTCGATGCGCTCCAGGATTTCTGAGTACAGCGTCAAAGCCGCAGCGACGCACGGGCGCGAGGCCGGGGCCAGCTTCCCGATGCCCGGCCGGGCCTCGGCGTAGACCGCACGCGCTGCGGCGTGTTGATCCATCAGTGCTCGACGCACCCGAGGGTCGGTGCTCCCCCTGCTCTGACACCAGCTCAGCAGCTCCCGGTCGACACCGTGGGCAGCGAGTTCGTCGGAGGGCAGGTACACCCTGCCGCGGCGCAGATCTTCATCGACATCTCTGATGAAGTTCGTGAGCTGAAATGCCTTTCCGAGTGCTGCGGCATGGGGCGCGGCGTCCTCCCGCTGTCCGACGGTGCCGAGTATCGGCAGCAGCTGCAGTCCGATCACCTCTGCCGACCCGTACATGTAGCGGTCCAGCGCCGCACGATCCGGATAGTCGGTGACTGTCAGGTCCATCCGCATCGAGGTCAGGAAGTCGTCGAAGAGATTCCATCCGATGTCGTACTTGCGTGCGGTGTGCACCACCGCCGTCAAGGTCGGGTCGTCATCGCACGGTTGGTTCTCCACCAGGGAGTTGAACAGCCTGGTGGACAGCGCCTGGAGCTGGTCAGCGCGCAATTCGCTACCGCGGGAGTCGAAGTCGTCGAGGATGTCGTCGGCGCGCCGGGCGAACCCGTAGAGCGCGTGAACCGCGGGGCGCTGCCTGGGCGCCAGCAGCCGGGTGGCCAGGAAGAAGGTTTTTCCGTGGCGGGCGTTGACCTTGCGGCACTGCCGGAAAGCCTCGCGCAGTGACGGGTCGCGTAGCCCGGCAGCATCAAGCTCGGAACCGATCATCGTTGGTACACCTCTCGATCAGGATGGCGTGTCGATACTCCGGTGATGCGGTCGGCGGCCAGCCGCCCCGACAGGACGGCAGTCGGTACGCCCACTCCAGGCACCGTCGAGGAGCCGGCCAACACCACGTTCTCGACGCCGCGGACTGTGTTGGCGGGCCGGAACGGTCCGGTTTGGCCGAAGGTGTGTGCCAGCGCGAAGGGGGTGCCCGCGGCCATGCCCTGGCGGGCCCAGTCGGCAGGCGTCACTACGTGAAGTATCTCGAGATCTTGGCCGAGTTGAGGTAGGCGTTCGGTGATCACGCCGAGCATGTCGTCGACGTAAGCCGACCCGGTGGCGTCCCAATCAACCTGACCAACTTCGGTGTTGGGCGCGGGTGCCAACACGTAGAGCAGATCGCGACCCGGTGGCGCCAAACTCGGATCGCTGGCAGTCGGCCGGGTCACCAACAGTGACGGGTCCCGCATGACTCGGCCGTCGTCGATGATGTCGCCGAAGGTTTGCTTCCAGGCGTCGCCGAACACGATGGTGTGGTGGCCGATTTCGTTGTCGACCGCGCGGCAGCCGACGTGAGCGACCACCGCCGAGGGTGCCGGGCGCAGTTTCAACAGCCGGCGCGGCGTACGGCCCAGCAGCCGGTATGTGTCGGGAAGCTCAGTGGTGAGCACGACGGCGTCGGCGGCGATGCGCTCGCCCGTCTGCGTGCGCACCCCGGTGACCCGCGACCCGCTCCACTCAAGCCCGGATACCGTTGATTCGTAGACGAATTCGACCCCGGCATCGGCTGCGGCGGCGGCCATCGCGTCGGGTAGCGCCCGCATCCCGCCGCGCGGAAAATACACTCCGGCAATGGTGTCCATGTAGGCGATGACCGCGTACACCGCCAACGCACTCTGTGGCGGCACCCCCACGTAGAGAGCCTGGAAGGTGAACACCCGA
>CAXMSM010000218.1:0-3987 GCA_964195655.1 uncultured Gammaproteobacteria bacterium
GACAAGGGCGAGGGTAAGAACGCGGTCGTGATGTTCAAGGCCACCGGCAGCGACCCAGAGACGGGTCAGCGAGTCGCCGAAACATCCACCACCGTGGTGATTCGCGGGGAAGGGGGTTTCGGGGGGCAGCCGGGACAGCGCGCGGCCGCACCGGAGATTCCCGAGCGTGACCCCGACGCCCAGGTGGCACTACCCACCCGCGAGGACCAGGCCCTCATCTACCGGTTGTCCGGTGATCGCAACCCGCTGCACAGCGACCCGTGGTTCGCTCGCGAGCTGGCCGGATTCCCCAAGCCGATCCTGCACGGCCTGTGCACCTATGGGGTCGCCGGCCGGGCGCTGGTCGCCGACCTGGGTGGCGGCGATGCTTCTAAGATCACGGCGATATCGGCCCGCTTCACTTCGCCGGTCTTCCCTGGCGAGGTCCTGACGACGTCGATCTGGCGCCTGGAATCCGGGCGGGCCTTGTTCCGCACCGAGGCCGCGAAGCAGGACGGTTCGGACGCTCGTCTGGTGCTCCAGGATGGCGTGGCCGAGTACGCCGAGTGAGGCGGCGCCGGTCAACCCCCGTGAATTCGTTTTCGTGCTGGTAACTTTGGCTGTACGGGGGTTTGATCTTGTTTCGAGAACCCGGGGTGGTGAATGATTGACGGTTTGCGGAGGTCCCCCGCTGCGTCGATAGGCGCTGCATGGCGGCGAACCGACCATTACTACTGGGTCACTGGGTTGCTCACTGCGCGGGGTATGCAGGCGCGGGGATGCCGACTGATTGCGGTGTGCATCGCGGCTCTCGGACTGGCGCCCATCGTGCTGATGTCCAGCCGGCTCGGTCCCCATAGCCTGCCGTTGCGGATCGCCGCCTGGGTCGTCCTGATCTCCTGCCTGGCGATGTCCGTGTTGTGGTTGCGCCACCACTGGCCCACCCGCGCGCAGTCGCTGATCTGCGCCATCGGCGGATCGTTGGCCATCGGGGTATCCGTCCTCATCGTCTCCAGCCCGATTATCGGGTTCGTGGGTGCCGCGAATTTTGTCGTGCTGACGGCGTTCGTGGTGTTCTTTCACTCCCCGCGACTACTGGCGGTGACCTGGATTATCGCCGCGGTGGTGGTCGGGGTGCTGTTTGCGCGCTTGGCGCCGATGGACCTGGCGCTGGCGTTGTGCGCGATCGGGATGGTGGTCCTACTCAACGTATTCGTCGCTTTCGCCGGCTGGGGAATGATCAGATTGATCCAGCCGGAGGGCGATGGCGGTGACGTGGAGCAACTCACCGGCCTACTGAATCGCGACGCGTTCTACCGCCGCGCTGCCACGTTGCTGGCGTCGCGGAGTCGCAGCCAGGACCAGTATCTGGTCGTGGTCGCCGTGAACATCGACAGCATCTCGGCGCTGTTCGGCACGTCGGGTTCGCGGGGAGGTGACCGGGCGCGGGTGGCGGTGTCGCAGGCGCTGCGCGATACCGTCCGACAGAACGCGGTCGCCGCCCACGTCTCCGATGACGACTTCCTGATCGCCGACACGTTCACCACCGCCGATGCCTCGCCGTTGGTGGAGCGGGTCCGCGGCGCGATCGCCGGTACGCCGCAGCGGCTGATGCCCAGCATCGGGGTCGTGTCCACGCCGCTACTGCCGCTGGTTGCTGAGCCTCCCGACGAGGTGGTCGACAAGCTGATCGCGATCGCCTCCACGGCGATTAAGCAGGCGCGGATGACCGGTGGCGATCAGATTCGATACGTACTACTGCCGACGCTGGGCGAGGGCGAGGGCGAGGGCTAGAACTGCTGACCGGGCGCGGCGAGATCGGCTGAGGAACAACCTCGCGCATCGAACATTTGTTCGATATACTGGAGTGGTGGGTTGGCACAACGGTCCGCCGAACTGGACGGAAATGGAGCGCGTCCTCAGTGGCCGACTGCCCCGGCCCGCGGAGGGCAGTAACCCGCAGGGCAGTAAGCCGCAGGGCAGTAAGCCGCACCGAGACGGAACGCCGCTGAGTACGTCGGAGCTAAATTCTGGGTCCAATGCGGGGCCTAACTTTAAGCCCAGCGTGACGCCCTATGCCGAGCTGCACACTCATTCGGCGTACAGCTTTCTCGACGGAGCCAGCACGCCCGAAGAGCTCGTGGAGGAGGCCGCCCGGCTCGATCTGCGGGCCATCGCGCTGACCGACCACGACGGGCTCTACGGAGTGGTGCGGTTCGCCGAGGCGGCCCGGGAGCTGGACGTGGCCACAGTGTTCGGTGCCGAATTGTCCCTGGGCGGTGGAAGTCGCACCGACGAACCTGACCCGCCCGGGCCGCACCTGTTGGTGCTCGCGCGGGGGCCGGAAGGGTACCGACGACTGTCGAGGCAATTGGCGGCGGCGCATCTTGCCGGCGGTGAGAAGGGCAAGTTGCACTATGACTTCGATGCAATGACTGAGGCCGCAGGTGGGCATTGGAACATCCTGACTGGCTGCCGCAAAGGCCATGTTCGTCAGGCACTTTCAACAGGTGGTCCGGATGCCGCCGCGGCGGCGCTCGCCGACTTGGTCGACCGGTTCGGCCGCGACCGGGTCGTCATCGAGTTGAGCCACCACGGCCACCCGCTCGATGACGAGCGCAATGCCGCGCTGGCCGAGCTGGCCCCCCGCTTCGGCCTGGGGGTCGTGGCCACTACCGCTGCGCACTTCGCCGAACCTGCCCGGGGGCGGCTGGCAATGGCGATGGGGGCGATCCGGGCCAGGCGATCCATGGATGAGTCGGCGGGCTACCTTGCGCCACTGGGTGGTTCGCACCTGCGGTCGGGGGACGAAATGGCGCAGGTGTTCTCGCACTGCCCAGAGGTGGTGAGGGCCGCGGCCGAACTTGGTGAGCAGTGTGCCTTCAGGCTGGCCCTGATCGCACCGCGATTGCCACCCTTTGACGTACCCGACGGGCATACCGAGAACAGCTGGCTGAGGCATCTGGTCGCCGAAGGTGCACACGACCGCTACGGCCCACCTGAGCACGCTCGGACCGCATACGCCCAGATCGAACATGAGCTGAAGGTCATCGAGCAGTTGGAGTTTCCCGGCTATTTCTTAGTGGTACACGACATCACCCGGTTCTGCCGGCTCAACAACATCCTGGCCCAAGGCAGGGGATCGGCGGCCAACTCGGCAGTCTGTTATGCGCTGAAGATCACCAACGTCGACCCGGTTGCCAACGAATTGTTGTTCGAACGCTTCCTGTCGCCGGCCCGTGACGGGCCACCCGATATCGATATCGACATCGAATCTGACCTGCGGGAGAACGTGATCCAGTACGTCTACCAGCGCTACGGTCGTGAGTACGCCGCGCAGGTGGCCAACGTGATCACCTACCGCGGTCGCAGCGCGGTGCGGGACATGGCTCGCGCACTGGGATTCTCCCAGGGGCAGCAGGATGCCTGGAGTAAGCAGATCAGCCGGTGGAACGGTCTTGCTGACTCATCGGATCGCCCAGATGTTGAAGGTATTCCTGAGCAGGTGGTCGACCTGGCCATGCAGATCTCCAACCTGCCCAGGCACATGGGAATCCACTCCGGCGGCATGGTGATCTGTGACCGTCCGATCGCCGACGTGTGTCCGGTTGAGTGGGCCAGGATGGAAAATCGCAGCGTGCTGCAGTGGGACAAAGATGACTGCGCGGCAATCGGTTTGGTGAAGTTCGACCTGCTGGGTCTGGGCATGCTCTCGGCATTGCACTACGCCATCGACCTTGTTGCCGAGCACAAGGGTGTCGAGGTGGACCTGTGCAGGCTGGATCTGGGCGAGCAAGCGGTGTACGAGATGCTGCAGCGGGCGGACTCCGTCGGAGTGTTCCAAGTGGAGTCGCGGGCGCAGATGGCGACGCTGCCCAGGCTGAAGCCGCAGGTGTTCTACGACCTGGTGGTCGAAGTGGCGCTGATCCGCCCGGGGCCGATCCAGGGCGGGTCGGTGCACCCGTACATCAGACGACGCAACGGTCTGGAGCGTGTCACCTACGACCA
>CAXMSM010000219.1:0-4421 GCA_964195655.1 uncultured Gammaproteobacteria bacterium
CCGCGGCGTTGCACACGCTGGGTCTGCGCGTCTTCGCATTGAGCAGAATACGCTCGGCCATCTCGAGGTCTGCCGATTCATGCACGTAGACATGACAATTGCCGACACCGGTCTCGATGGTCGGCACCTGGGCGTCGCGCACCACAGCGTCGATCAGGCCGGCCCCGCCACGCGGAATCACGACATCGACCAAGCCGCGAGCCTGAATCAGATGCGTGACGCTGGCCCGGTCCGCGCTGGGTAGCAGTTGCACGGCATCACTGTCCAAGTTCTCGGCTTCCAGCGCAGCACGCAACGCGGTCACCAGTGCGGCGTTGGAATTCGCCGCCGACGAACTACCACGCAGCAGAACGGCATTGCCCGACTTCAGCGTCAATCCAAACGCATCGACGGTCACGTTGGGACGACCTTCGTAGACGATGCCGATCACGCCGAGCGGAACGCGCTGCTGGCGCAGCTGCAGACCGTTGGGCATCGTACGACCCCGCAACACCTCACCGATCGGGTCCGGCAGCGCGGCCACTTGCCGCAGCCCGTCAGCAATCCCCTCGATGCGGTTCGGGTCCAACGCCAGGCGGTCAAGCATCGCCGCCGCGGTTCCCGCTGTGCGCGCGACGTCGAGGTCAGCCTGGTTGGCGTCCATGATGGCGTGGGTATTCGTCAGCACGTAGTCAGCGGCGGTGTGCAGTGCCCGGTTCTTGACCTCGGTGCTCAGCGTCGCCAACCCGCGAGCCGCGACCCGCGATCGCCGGGCGGCGCCGTGCACCTGATCGCGGAGGCTGTCTGTCGCCTCGCTTCGCTGCGGCGAGGGGTCCTCGCCCACCTGCCGGCGCCCCGGAGCGTGCAGAGTCATTAGTCCAGCTTATCGGACTTGCGCCCGTCGCCTTGTGCCGGGAAGTAGCGTTGACGCCATGGCGGCGCGGGTCTGTGTGGTCGGCAGTGTCAACGCCGACCTCACCTATACCGTCGGCGCGCTGCCCCAGCCCGGCCAGACTGTGCTCGCGTCTGCGTTGACGACATCGCCGGGGGGCAAGGGCGGCAATCAGGCGGTCGCGGCCGCACGGGCCGGCGCGGCCGTCCAGCTCGTCGCGGCACTGGGCACCGATCCGGCCGCCGAGCAGCTACGCACCCATCTGGATACCAATGGCGTCGGACTGGCGGGAATGACACACGTTCCGGGGCCCAGCGGTTGCGCGACAATCATCGTCGATGCCGGTGCCGAGAACTTCATCGTGGTGGCACCGGGCGCCAACGCACACCTGAGCCTGAGGTCTGCAACGATCCGGTCCGTCATCGCCGACAGCGATGTCGTATTGATCCAACTGGAGATTCCCACCGACACCGCCGTGGCAGCTGCCCAGGTCGGGCGGGACGCGGGAGCGGCGGTGATCGTGAACGCCTCGCCGACCGCCCACCCTGACAAGGTGGCGGCGCTGGCCGAACTCGCCGACGTCGTCGTCGTCAACGAAACCGAAGCGGGCGCCTGGCTGACCGAAGACTGTCCGCCGGTATCCCATCTGGTCATCACCCGGGGTGCGCGCGGCGCCAGCTACATCGCCGTTGGCGAGGAAACCGACGTCCCCGCCCCCGCGGTCGAGCCGGTCGACACCACCGGGGCGGGCGATGTGTTCGCCGGCGTACTGGCGGCGGCGTGGCCGGACGGACTTGACTACGCGTTGCGGCGTGCGTGCGCGGCCGGTGCGCTGGCGACGCTGGTGCACGGTGCGGGCGACTGCGCGCCCCACGCTGAGGCCATCGAGGACATCCTGGACCCGTCCCGGCCCCGATAGTTCAGCCTTTTCTGAATACAGAAACTTATGTACTGTTATCGGAATGCAAGCAGCAGCACTCCGTAGCGACGTGCTCTCTCGATTCGGTTATGCCCTGTCTGACCCCACACGCGCGGAGATCCTGCTGCTATTGCGCGAGGGACCCGGCTACCCGTCCCAGCTCGCCGACTGCATCGGGGTATCGCGCCAGATCCTGTCCAACCACCTGGCTTGCCTACGCGGATGCGGCCTCGTCACGGTCTCTCCAGAGGGTCGGCGCAGCCGCTACGAACTGGCCGACCCGCGAATCGCCCACGCCCTCACCGACCTGCTCGGTCTGGTGCTGGCCGTCGACCCCGCGTGCTGCCCCGCAACCGACGACCAGGCGTGTTGCTGATGGTGATTTCAGATCAACGCCGCGACCTGCTGACCCGACGCGTCCGGCTGCTGGTTGCCGCAACGATCACCTACAACGTCGTCGAAGCGGCGATCGCGCTGACCGAGGGCACCCGCGCATCGTCGTCCGCGCTGATCGGATTCGGCCTAGATTCCATCGTCGAGATCTCCTCAGCGGCCGCGGTGGCGTGGCAGTTCTCGGCCAAGGACCCCGAATCGCGAGAGAAGGCCGCGCTGCGCTTCATCGCATTCTCCTTCTTCGCACTGGCCTGCTATGTCAGCGTCGACGCCGTATTTGCGCTGACCGGCCTCCGTGAGCCCCAACCATCAGCTATCGGAATTGCGCTCGCGGGGGCAAGCCTGGTGATCATGCCGGCGCTGTCGCTGGCCCAACGCCGCACCGGCCGCGAACTCGGCTCGGTGTCCGCGGTGGCCGACTCAAAACAAACGCTGCTGTGCACCTACCTGTCCGCGGTATTGCTGGGCGGCCTGGTGCTCAACGGAACTCTCGGGTGGACGTGGGCCGATCCCGTTGCCGCGCTGGGCATTGCCGCGCTCGCCGTACGCGAGGGCCTCAACGCCTGGCGGGGCGATCCGTGCTGCCAGTGAGACACACCGAAGATATTGAGACACAACGAAAGATAAGGACCTGACATGCCCGTCATCGCGCTCGTGTTGTTCGCAATATTCGCAGTGCTCGGGTTCGGTTGGCGCAGTTGGGTACAACGACGCCGGACCGGATCGACCGGCTTCAAGGGGGTCAGCGGACGTCTGGGCTCAGTCGAGTGGATAGCCGGGGTCGGGTTCGTTGTCGCGGTCGCAACCGGGGCCATCGCCCCGGCACTGCAGTTGTTCGGTGTGGTGGCACCACTGGTTGTGCTGCACACAGCGTGGATCCAAATCGTCGGCATCATCATCGCGACAGCCGGAATCGCGGCGACCGTCTACGCGCAACTCGACATGGGTGACTCGTGGCGCGTCGGCGTCGACCACACCGAGACCACGACCCTGATCCACACCGGAGTGTTCTCGCGGATCCGCAATCCGATCTTCACCGCGATGATCGTCTTCGCCCTCGGCATCACACTGGTGTCCCCGAACGTCGTCGCCCTCATCGGTTTCGCGCTGCTGGTCACAACCATCGAATTGCAGGTCCGCGCCGTCGAAGAGCCGTATCTGCGCGTGGCGCACGGCGATACCTACCGAGACTACGGCGCGACAGTGGGCCGCTTCGTGCCGCACGTCGGACTGATCAGCCGTTGAGGCTTCGACCACGCAAACCTAGTCGCTGGGAATTGAGCGCTCGATCTCATCCAGCCAGACGCGCGCCGACATGTCCGATGGCGCACGCCAATCCCCCCTCGGCGACAAAGACCCGCCGTGGGAAACCTTGGGGCCATTGGGCATCGCTGATCGCTTGAACTGAGAGAACGAGTAAAAGCGCTGCGCGAACACCTGTAACCAGTGCCGGATCTCACCGAGCGTGTACGAAGGCCGCTTGTCGAGGGGGAAACCCGGCGGCCACTCGCCGTTGGCCGGATCGCTCCAGGCGTGCCAGGCCAGGAACGCGACCTTCGACGGCCGGAAGCCGTAGCGAAGTACCTGGAACAGCGAAAAATCTTGCAGGGCATAAGGTCCGACTATTGCCTCGCTGCTCTGGATCTCCTCGTCCTCGCCGGCGGGCACCAGTTCGGGGGTAATCTCGGTCTCGAGCACCGATTGCAGCGCCGCGTTGATCGGGTGATCGGCGCCGGATTCGAACTGGTTCGACGAGATCACCCACCGGATCAGGTGCTGGATCAGCGTCTTGGGCACCCCGGAATTGACGTTGTAGTGCGACATCTGGTCGCCGACGCCATAGGTGGACCACCCGAGCGCAATTTCGGAGAGGTCTCCAGTGCCCAACACGATGCCGCCGCGCTGATTCGCCAGCCGGAACAGATAGTCGGTGCGCAGCCCAGCCTGTACGTTCTCGAACGTGACGTCGTAGACCTTCTCACCATGCGCGAAAGGGTGGTCGATCTCGGAGAGCATCAGTTGCGCAGTGGAGCGGATATCGATCTCGGAGAAGGTCACACCCAGCGATTCACCCAACCGAACGGCGTTACTCTTGGTGCGGTCCCCGGTCGCGAACCCGGGCAACGTAAACGCAAGGATGTCGCCGCGCGGACGCCCCAGCCGATCCATCGCCTTGGCGGCCACGATCAGTGCGTGCGTCGAATCCAGACCTCCCGAGACACCGATGACGAGCTTCGG
>CAXMSM010000220.1:0-3718 GCA_964195655.1 uncultured Gammaproteobacteria bacterium
AATCCGACTGTACCGCTACATATTTCAATTAACGTGACAGTGCCAAGCGCGCACCCGGCCCATGATCGCCAGGCGGCAACACGCCGACCTCACGGAAGCTGCCGCAGCGATCACAACGACCTACGCTCCTCTAGTGTGCCCCGCGGCGAGACGAGAGATCCTGCGGCAGGTACTGCGGGTGGAACTGGTCGCGGGATCAGCTGATGCTCGGGACTACGTACGCGAGTGGGGACCACCGGCCAGCAGTCAGCGGCTGACGAAGGTGCGCAACTCCATCGCCGCCTTCTCCCGAAATGCCCAGCGGCGGAATGCCGACTATTCGGAAGCGATCGCTGACTGGGAAGAGGATCTCGATTGGTTGGCCGCAACCTACGGGTGAGATCGATTGGTGCCCAAGGCAAACAAGCATGCTGGCCTCAGCCTGATGGGTGTTGATCCACTCCAGATCATCGTTGGCCCGCCGCCGGTCTGTCAGGCACGTATGCCTCCGCGAGCTACCAGGGCCACAACCGGCCAATCCCGGACAACCACGACGAATCGGTATCTGCGCCGTCGGACGCACCATCGGGACGGACTGCACCAGGGTTGATGCTGTCCTTCAGTTCACGAAACGCTTCGACCCGCGCCATGACCGCGTCAGCTGACTCGGAGGGTTGACTCTCTGAGGTCAGCTCAACACCGGCAAGCATTGCGGCCAGTTGACCCCGCAACTCGTCTCGCTGCGAGGCCACGTCAGCGCGGTGCCGTTGCTCCCGCAAAATATCGTCAACTTCCTCGGCCTTACGTGCGCAGCCCTCGATCGCTCTAATACGCTCTCGCACCGCTGCTTCCAGCCTCTTCGCTGCTGCCTCGGCCTCCTTGATCATCTGTTTGTCAGCCTCAGTGGCATGTGGCAGCCGCTTCGACTTGCCGGTCTTCGCGCGCAAGGTGACGATCTGCTCCAGCTGATCCTCAATAAGCCGCAGGTTTGCGCTGAAACTGATGTCGCGAGTGTCGCCAAGCCAACCTTCACGCGCGGCTTCGGTTTCGCCAATCCGCTTCACGGCCCCCTTTATTTGGACTAGCTTCTTCAATCCGTCCTTGCCTAGTCGCTCAACCCGCTCACGCTCACGGCGCTGGCGTTGCTCAACACGTCTCTTTCGCTCGGCAAGCCGTCGCCGTTCCTCCTCCCGTTCTCTGTCCCGCCTCGCGATCGCGACCGATTTCGTGCCGAGCAGAGCAGGAACGAAACAGGCAACCGGAATTAGCCACCACCCATCGCCGTGATCGGAGAAGAGGACGCCCGCCACGCCGGCGAGTCACTACCACCTGTACTCACCAGCGGTGGTCACGTAGATTTTCGTGAGAGTCAACGCGCCCTATTGACAGATCGAACCTTCCCGGTGGCAGGGTGTCGACCACTGGGATGTCGAGGTATTGAATGACCGCGCAAAGCAGCCGAACCGGCGGAGGCTACGGTGGTGGTCATGCGCTGGCGCGGTGTGCACCACGTCGAACTCAACGTTCTGGATTACGACGAGTCGATTGCCTTCTATGACGCCATGTTCGGCTGGCTGGGTTACAACAGCTTCTGGACACTCGACATCGAGTACCGCTCGACCTACTACATGTCGCGCTTCCCGGCCCCGCACAGCTACATCGGCATCCAACCAGCCGCAACGGGGGACAAGCTGCGGCACACCGACCAGGCGGTCGGCATCAACCACATCGCGCTGTGGGCGAGAAGCCGCAAAGAGGTCGACCGCTTCCACGACACGTTCCTGATCCCGCGGGCAATCCCCGTCATCTACCCGCCCAAGGAATACCCCGAGTACCTACCGGGCTATTACGCGGTGTTCTTCGACGACCCGATCAATGGCATCCAGTGGGAGTTGGCGCGGCTACCGACTATTCCTTCACCGGCCGGCATGTGGCGGTCGTGGCGGGTCCTGCGCACGATAGCGGAGGCCCACCCGCAGTGGAAGCACTCGATTGCCCGGGAAGCCATGCGAACCTTGCCGGGCCGGCACTCATCCTGACAACTTGGTGCTCGCAACCGGGATCAGATCTACTGTGCGCGCTCGCGTACCATCGGCCAGCAGGTCGCGGTACACCGAATGCACGGTGGTCCAGTTGTCGCGGTCAGGTGCCGCTGACTCCAGGGCCGCAAAGTAGCCAGCTCGCCATCGCTCGACAAAACCCGCCCATTCAACTTGGGTGTGACGCCCAGCGCTGATCCGCCTTGCCTCACTACATACGGTCGTGTGGCAGTCGGTCGCCGTACCTTGCACGTCGAACAGCAATGCCTGCGGCGTGCTCCGGTCCTCAACAGCCACCAAGCGGTCCAACCATCCGCGCGAATTGCTCCGACCCAGAAACGAGGCTGATCACTTCTTGTCTCGAAACCGGGCGCGTGGCAGTCCGGATGCGAAACAATCAAAGGATCAAAGGATCAGCGGCTCATCGATCGAGCCGAAGCGCCCGAAAGGAGCGTGCATCATGCAACCGGAAACCCCCCTTTACCCGGTTCGGGTTCGTGGTGACATCGACCCCGCCCTGTCGCGCTGGCAGTGGCTGGTCAAGTGGATCCTGGCCGTCCCGCACTACATCGTCCTGTTCTTCTTGCACATCGCCTACTTCGTGGTCACGGTGATCGCGTTCTTCGCGATCCTGTTCACCGGCAAGTACCCGCGCGCGCTGTTCGACTTCAATGTCGGTGTCATGCGGTGGCGTTGGCGGGTCCTGTTCTACGCCCTGTACGCATTAGGCACCGACAAGTACCCGCCCTTCAGCCTGCAGCCGAACTCCGAGTATCCGGCCGACCTGGAGGTCGATTACCCCGACCACCTGCATCGGGGTCTGGTGCTGATCAAGTGGTGGCTGCTGGCCATCCCGCACTACCTGGTACTCATCGCCTTCTACGGCGGTGGTGGACGGTTCGTTATGGGCAACTACGACGATGACAACTGGGGCGGCGGCTACGGATCTGTGCCGCTCATCTGCATCCTGCTGCTGATCGCGGTCGTCGCCCTGCTGTTCACCGCGCGCTACCCGAAGGGTTTGTACGACTTCGTGATCGGCATCAACCGGTGGTCCATCCGGGTGCACGTATACGCCTCGCTGATGCGCGACGAGTACCCGCCGTTCCGCCTCGACACCGGACCGCGTGAACCCGACCCCACCGCCGCATCCGACTCTGCCTGAGGCACTGAGGCAATACCGCTCCAGTTCCGGGGCTGAGTCTCGAACTCACCCGCGTCCAACGCTGGTGCGGCGGCCCGGTCAGCAGTCGTGCTGCTGGCACTCCGGGATCGCCTCAGACAATCGGGATCTACTTGCCCGCGCGGTCGTCGATGCCTTCCGGCTGCGCGGCGATGTCGGATACGAGCTAGCCAGAGACGCGCTGCGAGAGTGGCTGCACCGAGGGGGCAAACCGGCCCGAGTGATCGAGATCGCGTCCTGCCTACCGCGAGCGAAATCCCCGGTCCTGCAAGCATTGGAGATGTTGGGATGAGCTCAGGCGACACCGCAGCTAGAATCCCCGCCATGACTGGGCACTCGGTGAGAGTCGATCTCGCTCACCTCGCAAAATTGATTACCGCCGTCCGCGAGATCGCCGAGACAGTCCGGACTTACGGCAGCCACGGCGGGCGCACGATCACGTTCGACACCCCCACTACCCTGCACGTGATCGCCGCCCAGCTCGAATCGCACATGCGCAGCTGGGCGCAGACCGACC
>CAXMSM010000221.1:0-2025 GCA_964195655.1 uncultured Gammaproteobacteria bacterium
GGCCAGCTTGCAAACCGGTGATATGAGTTCCGGTTATCGAATCTCTAGCCCGGATTGTTCACAGGTGATGGGGGTTGTCGGCGTGTAGATGCACGGAAGTGCCTGTCCGGCAGGGGATTCTTGGACTTGTCGAAGGTTCAAGTTCCTCTGTGGAAAGGCACCCCGTAGGTGAAGCGTACGTCCTGGTCGACCGGGTTGTCAGTATCTGGTGATGGGACCGGCGTGGTGGCCCCTGCCGTGCGTGGTCGAGCCGGATAGCGGCGCCGATTCCAGAGAATCCGGCGCCGACGATGAGGGCGTGCCGGTCGGTCACGGCGCTGCCGTCAACGCCGCCTTCAAGGCGGCCAGCCCACGGTTGGTTGCCTCGGCAGCTGCGGGCACCACCGACGCGAAGCGGACGTAGCCGTGCACCAGCGTCGGCTCGTTGCGCAGCTCGACGGGAACACCGGCCGCCGTGAGCAATTCGGCATAGCGGGCGCCGTCGTCGCGCAGCGGATCGTGTTCCGCGGTACCGATAAAAGCAGGCGGTAGCCCCGACAGGTCCGCTGCGTTGGCCGGTGCCAGCGTGGTTGGCAGCTTCGACGGGTCGCTGATGTCCATGCCGGGCACGTACCAGTGCAGAAACGCCGCAACCACCGGCGGGTCCAGGATCGGCGCGTCGGCATTCTCGACGAATGACCGCAATGTCGTGTCACAGGTGGTGTCCGGGTACCACAGCAGCTGAAACACCAGCGGTGGCCCACCGTGGTCTCGGGCCAGTTGCGCCATCACCGCGGCGAAGTTGCCGCCCGCCGAATCCCCGGCAACCGCGATGCGCGCCGGGTCGCCGCCCAGTTCGGCGGCATGCTCCCCGACCCACCGCAGCGCCGCCCACGCGTCGTCGACACCCTGTGGGAAGGGGTGTTCCGGAGCCAGTCGATAGTCCACCGACACCACGATGGCCTCAGCGCCGATTGCATGGTCGCGGCACATCGCGTCATGGGTGTCCAGGTCGCCGATCGACCAGCCGCCGCCGTGATAGAACACCACCACCGGCAGGTGTTCGTGCTCCGGTACCGGCGGCCAATAGATGCGGACCGGGATGTCGTCTAGGTCGCTATAGCCGACGGTGCGTTCCTCGATCCGCATCTGCGGCAACGTCTCGGGTGGGGCTTTCCTCTGGCGCGTCAGCTCGCGGACCACCTCTACACCGTCTTCGACAGTGAACTTGGCGGGGAGGACGTCGAGTAGCGCTTGCAGGGCCGGGTCGATGCCGGGCCGCTCGGTGCTGGGTTCAGCCATAAGCCAACGGTAAGCGTTCCTGCGCGAGTATGGGCTCAGTTCGCGGGTGGGGCTGTCGTGGAGGCGTCGGCGACTGTCGGTGTGCGTCTGGACTCCTGAGTTCCAAGTCAAGTCATCCGGGAGCGGCTAGGAAATGAAGCACTCCGTGAGACAGAACGGGTCGAAGGCGCTGTGAGACAACACGAAAGAGTGCACGTCAGGGCACCTGCCAGATGCAATCCGAACTGAGAACCTACACGAAGTGGGGGCGACAGGCCCAAACCCCACATTAACGCGGGTCACGGATGGTTAGGGTTCGCCTGACTCATCGGGCTGAGGGGGTTCATCATCGGACTCGCAGGGTTCATCGGCGGACCGTGGAACGTCGGAGTCATCAGGCTGTCAGGATTCGTTGGGTTTGTGGGATTCATCTGGCCGACATTGCAAACGGCAGTTGCGCTTGCCGAGCAATCCCCAGGGGTGAACGCGTTACGCGCCGCGCTCACCGGGGCAGCCAAAGCAATGGCGGGTGCGGCGAGACAGGCACCTACTAGACCGGATCGTTCACGGCTGATCGGGGCTTTCTGCGTGTAGATGCACGGAAGTGCCTGTCCAGCAGGGGAACATCCCGAAAGCGTCAACGCCCTGCAGGTCGGCAAGTGGATCCCCGGGACCGACGGCTTCCTTCGCATGATGACCCGCGGTGGTGGTGACCGTAGTCGTGTTTCCAGTCGCCGGTGTCGAAGCGTCCTAACGAGTTCAGAT
>CAXMSM010000222.1:0-8333 GCA_964195655.1 uncultured Gammaproteobacteria bacterium
AGCAGTAAGAGGTCTTGGGGATCGGCATCGGGAAGGTGCACCCGCAGCCGTGCCCGTGCGGTCTCACACTCCAGACCCGACAACTGCGTAACGGCGCTCAGCTGACGCGCCACCACACCGAACGGGACGTCGGTGGCGTGCGATTCACACATGGTGGAATGCACCCAACCGGGCGTGAGGAAATACAAGTGGCAGCTGAAATGGTCTGGAATTTCCGCAACCGCGCCCGCGCAGGCGGCGCATTGAGCTTCGGCTCAGCCGACCCCGGGGGGCAAGCCACATGAGCGCCCGGTCTCGTCCCGAACAGGCGATCGCCGCCCGCCAACTCACCCGAGACCGCAACCGGGAGCGCATCGCCTGGGCGATCGCCGAACTGCGCACATCCGGCGAGCTCATCTCCAAGTCCGCAGTCGCCAAGCTCGCCCACGTCTCTCGCGGCACCGTCTACAGCCACTCCGATCTGCTCGACGAAATCGCGACCGCGCAGAAAGAGCACCGGGCAACACCAATTTCGGCTACGTCCACACGCGGCAGGCCGGCAGAAGCACGCACAACCTCCGAAACCCTGGCACTGCTCAATCAGGTCCGCGCTGAGAACAAGCAGCTCCGTAAACGCATCGGCGCCGCCGAACGCGCCGCGCACCAAGCCATGGGAACCGCCGCAACACGAGCCGACCCCGACGAGCACGCCGAACTTAAGGCCGATAACGCAAGGCTGGCAACCCAATTAGCAAATACTATGGAACACGTCCGCAACCTGCAGCAGCAGCTGACAGAAGCACAAGAAGAACTCGTCGCGGCCAAACAGCTCAACAGCGACTACTTCCAACAACTTAACCGGCTCTTGAACAAGCCCTGAGCGGTACGCCTCCACGGCCGTGGTTGCGGTGATGTGCCTGAGTGCAGACGAGTCCTTGTCTGTTGGGCGTCAGCGCCTGGTTCGTCGTGTCTCACATCTATAGATTCGAGACCGCTCGCAATACAGGGGACGAGTGTGTCCAAACCGGTGGTTATTGGCACACTTTCGGCGCGGGCCGTCCTCGGTGTTCTCGATGCCCAGTGCGAAACCCTCGGAAACGGGGTCATCCCAGCGTGCCCGCCGATCCACCGAGGTGTGGATGCCACCGAAGCTGGTGGACCAGTACTCGTCGAGGTTGGGCACTACCAGGCATGATCAACCCGGACCACAGTGTGGTTGTCCTTTTAGCGGTCAACTCCTTTCAGCATCCACACGCCAGCGTCGAGGAAGAGTCGCTCGGCATCCATCATCTGGACGAGCTCCTGAATCTCTGGGGGAAGCAGGCCGAGCTCGACCGGCAGCGGCTGGGTCAGCTGGGAGACGCCCAAGAGCAGGGTGAACAGCGAAATGACCAGAAGGATTGCTTTCTCGGGAGGCAACTCGAAAAGCGTCGCCATGTGCTTCCCGACTCGAAAGATGAGGTCGCGGCTGGCCATTTTGAGGTCGATCAGCCGCTTGAGAGAGATGTTTTGCTCGATGACGCTGCTGGCGCGGGCGAGCTGGAGGTAGAGCGGTGGGTCGGTCGCGGTCTGGAAATAGGTGGCGAGGAACGTCTCGGCGTCGGTTCCTGGTGGGGTCCTCTCGATGACGGCATCGACCCAGCGCTGGATCTCTTCGACGTAGAGCGCGAGCAGGACCTCCTCGCGGGTCTCGAAGTAGAGGTAGAGCGTGCCTCGGGCGATCCCGACTGCCTTGGCAAGCGGCCCCATCGAGAAGCTCTCGAACCCGACTTCGGCAAGGTGCTCCCTGGCTGCGCTCAAGATGGCGTGGCGCCGCTCGGCCTTCTGATCGTCGGATCGGGCGCGCCGAAAGTCCGTGATGTTCTTCGTCTTCGTCAACTTTCTGCTCCCGCTTCTTGACAACTGACATACTGTCATAAAAGCTATATGACAGTATGTCAGATACATGATGGCAGTGAACCAGGGAGATCGCAATGAAGTGGACCGCGGCCGACGTGCCCGATCAATCCGGCAAGACCGCAATCATCACCGGCTCCAACACCGGCCTCGGCTATGAGGCCGCCGCTGTTCTCGCCGACAAGGGTGCCCACGTCGTGTTGGCCGTGCGCAACCTCGAAAAGGGCAGGCACGCGGCAGATCGCATCAAAGCGGCCAGTCCCAGCGCCGTCGTCACGCTGCAGCAACTCGACCTAATGTCGCTGGAGAACATCCACAATGCGGCCGACGAGTTGCGCGCCAACCATCCGCGGATCGATCTGCTGATCAACAACGCGGGCGTGATGTGGACCCCCAAGGGCACCACCACAGATGGCTTCGAGTTGCAGTTCGGCACCAACCATCTTGGCCATTTCGCGCTCACCGGCCAGCTGCTCGAGAACATGCTGCCGGTCAAGGGGTCGCGGGTTGTGACGATCAGCAGCCTGGGTCATCGGATTCGCGCCAAGATCCACTTCGACGACCTGAAGTTGGAGCGCAACTACAACCGGGTCGTCTCCTATGGTCAGTCCAAACTGGCCAACCTGATGTTCACCTATGAGCTGGCGCGCCGGCTCAAAGCCAAGGGTGCCCCGACGATAGCGGTGGCGGCCCACCCCGGCGGCTCCAGCACCGAGCTCACCCGCAACCTTCCGGGAATCGTCAGACCACCCTTCGAATTGGTGACGGGACTATTGGTGCAGAGCGCCGCCATGGGTGCGCTGCCAACGTTGCGTGCGGCAGCCGATCCGGGCGTGCGCAACGGCCAGTACTACGGCCCGCGCGGCTTTCAAGAAACCCGCGGCCACACGAAACTCGTTAAGTCCAGTGCACAATCAAACGACGCGGACATCCAGCGCAGGCTGTGGGCCGTCTCCGAAAAACTGACCGGCCTCACCTACCCGGTGTAGCAGCGCGTGCGACCGCCGAGGAGCGCCTTCGCGTCGTCACCGCACTGGTCACCGCGCGTCGCCCGGTCCGGATGCCCCGTCGAGGGAGATTGCTCAGGGTGTCTCGTATCTAAACTATCGAGACGGGCTCCCTGTCTCGAAACCAGCAGCGCGGCGGCGCTCTTCGTGGATCAACCGAAACCGAGATACCGTTTAATCCACAGTCCCTGCTGGCCCGGACTGTGATGTGGGACTGCGCTACGGGTTAGGCAGGCGCGGGCTGCTGTCCGGGCAGTGGTGCTATGCACGGACTCGCTGGTAGTGGCGGGCGGCTCTGACGCGGTTGCCGCACGCCTGTGAGCACCATTCTCTGCGGTGATGGGATTTGACGAAGTAGAGCACGCATCGAGTGGCGTGGCAGGCGCGCAGCTTCGTGGCGGTGGGGTCGGTGAGTAGTTCGATGGCGTCGTGGGCAATTTCGGCGAGGGCCACGGTTGTCGCCGATGCGGGGGTCGCGTTTTCGCGCTGGAGTTTTCCGTCGCGGAAGGCCAACTGGGGACGCGGCAGATGGGGCAGTGCGGCGTTCACGGTCTGTACAGCCTCGCGCACACTGCGCACCGGTGACTGTGCCGCCGGTCTGGAGTCGTCGGTGCAGAAGGCGGCCAACCGGCGAAGGGAATCTCGCAAGCGTCGGGCGCTTGTCAGCTCGTGGGATCCGGGCTCGCCGGGGGCGTCGGCGTCTGCGTACCCGACCGCGACTAGCCAATCGCGCAGTGCGGCCTGGGTCATCAGGTCGTCGTGAACACCGCTGGCGTCTGCCCAGATCGTGTTCATCAGGCGAACCGGCGTTGGTTCATCGGGCAACAGCCATGCGGGGGGCATCTCGGCGGTCGGCACCCCTCAACGTTATCACGGGTGATGATGGTTGCATCCGTTAGAGAACTGATGTACAACTACTAACGTATGAATCAATATCTATCCGTTAGATCGCGGCACCATGAGAGGTTGAGGAGACACAATGACCATGAACGCTTTCGGCACGCGTTATCGAACGGCCACCATCGAGGGCCTCGAGGTATTCTACCGTGAGGCGGGTGACCCGGGGAACCCGACGCTGCTGCTGTTGCACGGCTTCCCGTCGAGCTCACACATGTTCCGTAACCTGATCAACTCGCTGTCGGATCGATACCACCTGGTCGCACCCGATCACATCGGCTTCGGTCGCTCAGCGATGCCGTCGGTGACCGAATTCACCTACAGCTTCGACAACCTCACCACCGTCACCGAAAAGTTGATCGAGCACCTCGGGCTCGACCGGTTCGCCCTCTACATTCACGACTACGGCGCTCCCATCGGACTGCGCATCGCCAGCAGGCGCCCCGAGCGCATCACCGCCGTGATCACCCAAAGCGGCAACGCCTACACCGAGGGCTTCACCCCGTTCTGGGACGTGTTGTTCGCCCACGCCAAGGACCGCGCGGCCAACGAGGACGCGGTGCGCAAGCTGTTCACGATCGATGCGACGCGGTGGCAGTACACCCATGGAGTTCCTCAAGACCGGCTCGATCGCATAGCCCCAGAGGCGTGGCGACTCGATCAAGCAGGGCTGGACCGGCCTGGCAACGACGCGATCCAACTGCAGCTCTTCTGGGACTACCAATTCAACCTCGACGGATACCCCACTTTTCAAGAATACTTTCGCAACCATCAGCCACCGCTCTTGGTGACTTGGGGCAAAAATGACGAGATATTCGGTGCGGCAGGCGCTGAGGCTTACCGCCGAGACCTCCCCGACGGCGAATACCATCTGCTCGACGCCGGACATTTCGCGCTGGAAACACACGGCGACGAAATCAGTCAGTACATCCGCGGTTTCATGGGTCGAGTTGTGACTTCATGAACGACGCCAGCAGCTCTGTGCTGCAACTTAAGTCACCAACGGGGTGTAACGCGCTGCGGGGCAACGGTGTCCAATGACGATAGAGGGCCAGCCCGCTGCTGTGGGGTTCCACAGCGGCGAGCTGGCCGTTCAACAGCGTGCCGGGGTCCAAGCTCAGGCCGCCCGACTCGCCCCGATGCTCAATCGCGTTGAACTGGGCAGCGGGGTCGCGGCATTCCTGGCACGCGCGACCTTCGGTGCGTTCAGCGCCCGCGATCATGCCGGCCGGCTATGGGTCTCCCCATTGATCGGCCCGCCGGGGTTTCTGCAGGCTGTTGCGCCGGGGTCCCTGCGCATCCAGGGGACTTTCCCCGACGGTGATCCGTTGCACCGCCTAGGCGACGGGCAGGCGGTGGGTTTGATTGTCATGGATCATCTCGGCGAGCGGCCACGTGCCAGCCGTCGATTTCGACGCGGGATAGGCTCTTGGTATGGCGACCACCAGGGACGATGCAACATCGGTGCAGGCGAAACGCCCGTTCCGGCGGGCGGACGGTGCCTCGCCGATAAAGCTCGAGGGCTGCGTCCCTGTCCGCAACTCCTACTACGCCGCCAGCAGAGTGCGGCGACAGCGGGTGCTCAACATCACCACGTGGCTCGCCGCGGCCGTCACTTTCAGTTTCGGGGTCATGGAGCTGGTAACTGAGGACGTCTTCGTGCCCATCGTCGCCGCCAACTTCGTCGCGACGGCGATCTTCCTGCTAATCCCGCTGCTGCACCGGTTCGGTGAGCTGGTTGCGCCGGCCACGATCATCTTCACCGCGTACGTGGCGCTTTCCGTCATCACCTGGAACATCGGCACCGGCGCCGGTCTGCACTTCTATTTCCTGGTCACGGCCACTGTTGCGGTCCTGATCCTGGGCATCGAGCGGATCGTGCTCGCAGCAACATTGGTAGCCATCGGTGCGGCCATCGTGATCATCCTGCAATTCACTGTCCCGGTTGACACGGGTGTTCAGCCCAAGTGGTCGATGACGGTCGGCTTCGTGGTTTCGACGATCTCTGCCTGCATCATGGTGGTCGCGGCGGTCGGATACGCGTTACGTGAGATTGCGCGCGCCGAGCATTCCATGGAGCTGGAGTATGAACGGTCCGAGTCGTTGCTGGCCAATATCCTGCCCGGCAGCGTCGCTGAGCGGCTGAAAGATCCGGACCGCGACATCATCGCCGACAAATACGAAGATGCCTCGATCCTGTTCGCCGACATCGCCGGCTTCACCGAACGGGCCAGCGACACCAACCCGGCCGATCTGGTGCGGTTTCTGGACCGGCTGTACACGGAATTCGACGCGCTGGTCGATAAACACGGGCTGGAGAAGATTAAGACCAGCGGCGACTCCTACATGGTGGTCAGCGGGGTGCCACAGCCGCGGCCCGATCACATGGAGGCGCTCGCGCGTCTCGCGCTGGATATGGCCAACTCAGTTGCGGGCCTGAAGGATCCGCAGGGGCGCGATGTGCCGCTGAGGATTGGCTTGGCCGCCGGACCGGTGGTAGCCGGAGTGGTTGGTGCGCGGAAGTTTTTCTACGACGTGTGGGGTGACGCGGTCAATGTCGCTTCCCGGATGGAATCGACCGATGTTGCGGGCCGGATTCAGGTGCCCCAGGCGGTCTACGAACGCCTGAAGAACGGCTTCGTGCTCGAGGAGCGCGGCGATGTCGACGTGAAGGGCAAGGGCGTCATGCACACCTGGTTTCTGGTCGGCCAGCGCCAGCCTGACTCTGAAGTGACGGCCACGCCGTCGACGAGCCGTTGATCGGTCAACACAGAACCTCACCGTTGTTGTGACCGCCCTGCTGGGCAGATTCGGGATAGAAGTGCCGCGTTAGGCCGCGTTGCGTAGCGGTGCCGGGAATGCCTTGGCCTGGTTGAAGGTTCGGCCGTGTTGGAGGCAGTGGTGGAGTTGGCCGAGGAGATTGTTGAATAGGTGGCGGTTGGCGGCTGCGTGGCGGTCGCCGTGTTCTCGTCTTTGTTGGTAGTGCTGGCGGGCTGGCTCGCAGTTGGAGGCGGCCGAGAATGCCCACATCCAGCCGACGTTTGCGAGCCAGTTGTTCTTGATGCGGCGGTGGGTGACCGACAATGAGCGACCAGAGGCGCGGGTGATGGGTGCCGATCCGGCGTAGGCCTTGAGTCCTCGGGCGTCGGTGAAACGAGTACGGTCGTCTCCGATCTCGGCGAGCACCCGGGCGCCGGCCGAGTCCGCCAGCCCCGGAAAGCTGGTGACAGTCGCGTAATCGGGGTGCTGTTGGAACAATTCCGCCGACGCTTGGCCGAGTTCGTCGACATTGGCGCACGCGGTGTCCAGGACGGCCAGCAGCGCCAATGCGTGTTTGCCCATTGCGGTTTCGACCAGAACTGGTTGGTGCAGTTGGGGTTTGCGCAACTCGGCTTTGATCTCGGCGGCAGTTGGGTCGATGCCGCGGCTGCGGCCAGCGCGGCGCAGCGCGGCAGCGACCCGGCTCACCGACAGTTTGGCTGCGCCCGCTGGTGTGGGGGCGATCGCCAGCACGGCACGCGCTTCTGGGCTGGCGATCCCCAGAGGGAATCGGCTTGTGAAGACCGCCAGGAAGATCGGATAGAACTCGCGCAGCAGCGACCGCAACCGATGGTGGGCGGTGGTGCGGGCCCAGATCGCGTCCTGGTGTGCACGGGCCAGCACCGCGATCGCCTGGCACAATTCACTATCAGCCAGCAGCCGGCGGTGCAGGTGGGCGTCGACGCGCAGGATGTTGGCCAGGGTCATCGCGTCAGCGTGATCGGACTTCGCCCGTGCCACCGAGTGGCGTTCTCGATACCGGGCCACCGCCAGTGGGTTGATCGCATACACCGGCCGCCCGGTTGCCCGCAGGGATGAGACCAGCAGTCCGCGTGGGGTTTCGATCGCCACCGGAACCCGGTGTTCGGCGCTATCGCCGGCTTCGGTGAGCAGCTCGACCAACTGAGCGCGACAATGAGGCGGCGATCGGTGCACGTCGGTTCGACCGCCGTCTCGGCCGGACACCTCTGAACCGGGGCTGGACGCAGTTCTCCGATTCCAAGAAGCCTGCGGTGCCGCCGAAGACCTGGAGCGGATACACCCAGCATTGGGAACTCCGCATCGCGCCCCGGTTCGGTCATGTACCCGTTGACGAGATCAGCCGCGCTGACATCCAGGCGTTCGTTGATGGCTTGACGGTCGGGCCGTGGGCGAAGGTGTCCACGCTGCGGCTCCTGCGTTCGATCCTCGACGTGGCCCTCCAGGATGGCCGCATCCACGTCAATCCCGCTGCTGGGGTTTCAGCGGGCCGTATTCCTGAGCGGGAACGTCACCGCTACCTGACCGCGCAGGAGGTCCAGACGCTTGCTGCCGCGTGCGGCGACCAGGGCGACGTGGTCATCATGCTCGCCTACACCGGCCTTCGCTGGTCCGAACTCGTCGGCCTCCGCGTCAAAGACATCGATCCGGCCGCCCGTCGCCTCTACGTCCGACGAGCTGCCCCCGAGGTTGAAGGACACATCGTCATCGGGCCTCCGAAAACCCGTGCCGGCATCCGAACCGTCCCACTCCCCC
>CAXMSM010000223.1:0-2228 GCA_964195655.1 uncultured Gammaproteobacteria bacterium
GCATACCGCCGGGCGGGACTGGAACGCCGCCAGAGTGATTCTGGCTGTGGCAGAACGGGGCCACACAAGTGTTGACGATGTAAGACACTGGCAGTCCTCCTCCGGGATGCTTGTCGGCGGTATCTGAGCTTGAAATCCCCCAGCTTTAGCCGTGGGGAACCGTTAAGACATGAGACTCCGTTCAACCGAACCTTCAGAACATCCGGTGCGGCCGTTGTCAAGGCTGTTCTGACAACTTTAGGCGGAGCCCACTGGCGCGCGTAGGCGCTGTAACAGCATCACCAGAATGTCCGATAGATCGCACATACCGGTTCAGAGTCGGAAGGGGATCGCGGTGCACACAGTACTCGGGCTATCGCTGAAATCGAATGAGGTCGCCTGGGTGATCCTGGATGCCACCCACGGCACCGTTCTCGACCATGACGCCCTTGAGTTGCGCGCTGACGCCGAGGTTGCCGACGCGGCCGCGCGAAGCGCCCACGCTATCGCCAGGGCCTGCGGATTCGAGGTCGATCGGGTACGCCTCACGTGGACCGATGACGTCGCCCACGATGGCTTGCGGCTGCGGACAGGACTGGGGCGCCCGGGTTTCGGCGAGGTCGAAACCGTTCCGGTGGCGTGTGCCTCGGCCGTACTCGTCGATCCGGAGGCAACTGGTATTACCCCACGGTTGGCGCTGGCATACGGCGCAGCGTTGGCCGTAGTCGGCCCCAGCGAGCCGATCACCGTCCCTGCGGTGCAGCAGCACAGCCGGTTTCCGCACCGGCGAATCCTGTCAGCTGCGCTCGGCGTCGCCGCCGCGGCGATCCTCGGTCTGCTATGCCTGTCCGCCGGCGTGTCGCCAAAACTCGAGCCCCCTACGGCGACCGCGGAAGAGTCCGGACCGTCCGACGCAGGATGGGCCACGGTTCTCGCACCGTCCGACGTCGCCGCTACCTTGGTGCGCAAAGTCGTCGTCGCCCCGTCCTACGCCGAGCAGCAGACCGCCGTGCCGGTACAGGCCGACGTGCCGGTGCGCGTCGTCGCCGCGACCGCGCCGGAACCGCCGCCGGCACGCGCCGAACAACCGCACCTATCCGGCGCCCTACCTGGGGCAGCACCCGTATCAGGTTTGGCCGATCCTGCATCGGCTTCAGCGCCCGCACCCGAACCCGAACCCGACATGACGGCAGTCGTTGATGCCCTCAGTGCGCTGCCCTGACCGCGACAGTAGCTAGCCGCGTACGGTCGACCCGTGACGCGAATATCGCAGGTTGCCCACACCCCTGATTACGTCCCCGGTCTAGCCCGCGAGATGCGCGACCTGGTGCGCGCCGAGGCCGCCGCATCCGAGCACAATCGCACACTGACAGCGCCCATCGTCGAGGCGATGTGGTCCACCGGCCTGATGTCGGCCTTCAATCCGGCCGTCGCGGGTGGGGTCGAACCGTCATTCGCCGAGATGATCGAGACCTGGATCGAAATGGCTTGGCAGGATGGATCGTTCGGCTGGATCGGGATCGCCAACCTGCCCTCCTCATTCGCCGCAGCCACCTATTTGCCCGATGACGGCTTCGCTGAGGTGTTCACCGCCAACGACAACCGGGTCACCATGGGCAGTCAGTTCTTCCCCAACGGCCAGGGCACCGCCGTCGACGGTGGCTATCGGCTCAGCGGATCGTGGAGTTTCGGGTCAGGCACCGGCCACGCCCAGTACGTCGCGGCGGGATTTCTGCCCATGGTCGACGATGAGATCCGCTGGGTCAGCGAGGGTGTGCCCGACATGCAGGTCGCCGTTCTCCCGCGCGACCAGGTCAGGTTCGACGACGGCTGGCACGTGCAGGGACTCAAGGGCACCGGGTCCTACGACTACGCCATCGACGACGTGTTCGTTCCGGCCTGCCGCACGTTTGCGCTCTTCACCCGTGAACCCAAACGGGGGAGCTCACCCGCCACCCGAATGGGCATGATGCCGGTGACCTCCGCAGGTCACGCGGCCTGGGCGCTCGGGGTCGCCAAGAGCATGCTGGACGACGTGGCCGAGCTGGCGGAGACGAAGTTCCGGATGAGCGATATGGCGGCGCTGGCAAGCCGTCCCACCTTCCAGAAAGGGCTGGCGCATCACGTCGCGGCTTGGCGGGCGGCCCGACTGCTGGTGCTCGATGCATGCACAACGGCCGAGGAAGCCGTCGCCAGCGGAGTCGGGCGTTCCGCGATGTCTACACCGGGACCCAGCATGCCTTCATCAG
>CAXMSM010000224.1:0-9907 GCA_964195655.1 uncultured Gammaproteobacteria bacterium
CCAGGGGTGCAGCGTCACCGTGCCCATTTGCGCCGCCCAAATGATCGCCGACGGGTGCGTGACCATTAATGCGTCGGCGGTGCGGCCAGACGGGAACGTCACGGTGCAGGTCTTCAGATAGTCAGGGTGCTTCTGCGGAACTCGCTTCTGATAGATCTCCTCACCGTCGATTCCGTCAGGGAAGCGCTGCAGGTGCACCGGCCGGTCACGAAGCAGAGCGACCATCCGGTCCGCGACGGACAGGTAGTAGTCGACAAGACTGCCCTTGGTGCCGTTCTTACCTAGGCTTGGAAAATATGGTTTGCCCGGATTAGTCAACCGGACCTTGACGCCATCGACATCGAGTTCAGTTGCAGCAGTTGCCATATCAGGACCTTTCTCCCGCCGATTCGTCGCCTCGCCCTTCGCGCGGGAGGTGCCCCGATCCCCCGGATTCGAGCACGTCGTAGAGGTCATAGCTAAGCGGCATGTCGAGTTGGTCGAAGGTACAGCTGGCGGGATCGCGATCAGGCCGCCAACGTACGAATTTCACTGTGTGCCGGAAACGGCTGCCGTGCTGGGCGTTTCCCTCCATCTGGTCGTAGGCGACCTCGCACACCTTTTCAGGGCGTATGGGTATCCAGCGCTTGTCGGCGGCCGCGTTCCAGCGGCTGGGCTCGCCGTCGCGGACGTCATCGCCGATGCGCAACGGTTCCAGGTCCGCCAGCAGTGACAAGCGGGCCTTGGCGGTGAACGCTGCCGCACCGCCGACCATCTGGAGCTCGCCATCACCGCGGTAGAGCCCCAGCAGGATCGAGCCGAGCCCCTCCCCGCTCTTGTGGATCCGGTACCCGATAGCCACACAGTCGGCGTCGCGCGCGTGCTTGACCTTGACCATCTCCCGCTTGCCAGGCAGGTAGTGGCTGTCGAGCCGCTTGGCGATCACCCCGTCGAGCCCCGCACCCTCGAACTCGTCGAGCCACCGCGCGGCAAGTTCGGAGTCTTCGGTGGCGCCGGTGACGTGACACCGCGAACTTCGGACAGCCAGCCGATTGGTGACAGCGTCGATCAGCGCGCGGCGACGGATTCCGAACGGCTCCCCCATCAGGGACGTATCGCCGATGGCCAGCGCGTCGAAACCGATGAAGTGTGCAGGCGTCTGCTCGGAGAGCATGCGCACCCGCGATTCGGCGGGATGGATACGTTGGCTCAGCGACTCCCAGTCCAGCCGCGTACGTCCGGCGATGTCGCGGGGGACCACGATCTCGCCGTCAAGCACGCACCGCGGCACCAACTCATTGCGCACCGATTCGATGACTTCGGGAAAATAGCGCCCCAGATCCTTGCCGCTGCGCGAGAGCAGCACCACGCCGTCTCTGCCGGGGCCACCGTCGCGGAAGACCACGGCACGGAAGCCGTCCCACTTGGGTTCGTATGACCAGACGCCGGGCTCTGATGGCACCGCGGTTCGAGCCTTGGCCAGCATCGGTTGCAGCGGTGGCCGTACGGGAAGATCCACACTGCCCATTCTCTCTCGATTTCCGCGTGGACGACAGCGTCATAGCCCCTCAGCCGCTCCTAGTTTCTGGCGGGTCGGGGTCGACTCGTAGGAGTTCCTCGGGGTGGTGAGTGTTGTTGATCTGCGGTGGCGACTCGCCGTTGGTCCAGGCCAGGCGCCCGGTATCGGCGACTGCGGCATTCCAGTGGCCAGTGGTGAGGAGTTTGTGGTCAGGCCCGCAGGCGAAGAACAGCGCATCGGCGTCGGTGCGACCGCCGGTAGCCCAGTCGGGACTGTGGTGGACCTCGCAGTGATACCCCGGCGTCAGACAGTTAGGCCTCGTGCAGCCCCCGTCGCGGGCGTAGCAAATCATCCGTTGGTCGGTAGTGGCGATGCGGGTCTGGCGGCCGAGGTACAGCGGTCGCCCGGTGTGTTCGTCGAAGACCGCCAGGTAGTGGACGGCCTCGGTAGCCATCCGGATCAGGTCGCGCATCGGAAGTGCAGTATCTCCGCCAGTGCGCGCTGGTGAGGGCATCGACACGTCGGTGTTGGTGACCGCATGGGCGGCCTGGTTCAGCTCACCGAGCGTGGTGCGCACGACGACGGTGACCGGATGCCCGCGGTGCGCGCCCATATCGCCAGAGCCGATCCCCGACTTCAACCCCAGTTTGATGCCGTCGTGGCAGCGTTGGGCCATGCTGCGTTCGTCGCGGGTCTCTTCGAGAGTGCCGTCGGGCAGGTGACGGCCCGGGCGCACCGCCGCCGTGACCGCTTCTATGTAACAACGGGTTTCGGGATCCACCCAGCCGGTCAGCCTCGACATCCCGTCGCTGTGTTGCGGACTCATGGACAAGCCGCGCCGGCGTGCCCGGTCGTTTTCGTCGAAGTGGCCGTCGGGGTTGAAGATATCGTCGATGCGCCGACCGAGAGCAGCGACGATGTCGGCGTCGTTCTTGGTGGCTTCGCGGACCAGGCTGGCTTGCACCTCGACCCGGTCGGTGTCAGAGGTACAGGACGGCAGAATGTCGAGGGTTTTGATGATTGCCCTGAGGTGATCCTCACCGATCGCGCCGGATTGCACCGCCTCTGCGACGGCGGGCAACTGCGCGGGTAGCGGCGGGCCGGACAGTTGGCGGCGGGGACCGATTTTGGCGGCCAGCTTGAACCGGCGCTTGATCTCGCGCGGCGGGATGCGGAGCCGTGCGCACAGGCGCTGGATCATGTCGGGAACCATCGCGGTCTCCTCGGGCGGGTCGGCGATCTGGCCGAATACCCGATACATCAATCCGCGGTTGAGGCGCTCCTGGGTTTCGAGCCGTTCAGCCATCTCCACTCGGTACCGATTCCCGACCTCATCGGTGGACAGTTCGCCCATTTCGCGGTAGGCGCCATCAACCTGATCCAGCAACGCGCACAACCGCTGGCGTGCTGCCTCACCGGTGACGAATGGACCCATGAACCCATATTATCGAACAATTGTGCGATAAGCCGAACGGAAAAGCATTGCCTGTGGATGAAATCCGGACTGGGGATAACCCCGACGAGAACTAACATCCGGTTTCCGCCCGCGAATTCGGCTTGGCCTCGATGCGCACCCTCGATGCACACCCTCCAAGCGCACCTCGGCGTCATTCCGCCGCACACCCTTGCGCTCGCTACTCGTACCGCAGCCAGGCAGGGTCGGTGAGGTACCGCTGGGCCAGCTCAACCGTGCCCGTCGCAAAGCCCGCGGTGAAGTTGATCGCCGCGTCGGCATCGGAGTGCGAAGCCACCCACGCGGTCAACATCAGCCGGCGCAGCATCACGAACGTCGGGATCATGCCCAGGTGGCCGACGGGAATCTCGCGGACCTCTCGGTAACCGCGCAACCAGTCGGCAATCATCTGTCCGGCTTCGGGGGTGTCCTCGATGAACGACACCACGGCACCGAGATCGGCCAAGTGCCAGGACCAGCCACAGTCGTCAAAATCGATAACGGTGATACCTGCAGAGCCACCCGCGTCGATCATCAGGTTGGCCATCCGCAGATCGGCGTGGATCAACCCGAACCGGTCGGGCTCCTGACCGAACTCCGTCAACCGGGCAGCCACCGTCGCCGTCGCACGCTCGACGACGGCCACACCGTCGGAACTCAGCCCGGGCGCCTCGCGCCAATTGCCCCACCGCGCCAGCGGCCCCACGGCCGCCTCCACGTCCCAACGGAACCGGGTGAAGTAAATCGGTGCGGTCCACCGCTCGACATGGTCGTGCATGTACGCGCTGAGCCTGCCCAACTCGTCGAAACCGACCACCTCGGGTTTCTCCTCAGCGGTACAGCCCTCGATATACGTCACCGCGTCGACGTGCAAGGTCTTTCCGTCAACCCTGGCGGCCACCACGTCACGCCCGTCGGTGGCAGGAATCGACTCCGGCGTGGCCACTGTCGTGTCGGCGCGCAGCGCGGCCATCCAGCTGAGCTCAGAACGGATGGCGTCCAGGCAGTGGTAGCCGGGGCGGTGCACCCTAAGCACCATCGGCTCGTCGTCATCCACCAGGTAAATGGCGTTCTCCGACAGGCTGAGTAGGCGCAGTGCCGAATCCGCGTCACGACCGTAGGCGGGCAGCGCGGCGCGGGCATAGTTTTCGTGATCGGGCGGAAGTCCGGGCATCCCGACAAGTCTGTAGCAGGACGCTCAGTGCAGCAGACCGGGGCCGGCGCCTCCCTAAGGCCGAATAGCCGTCAGCTCCCTATGGCCGATTGACCGTTGCTTCCCTCCGGCCGATTAACCTGACCGGGGTGACAAGCGTAGGCGGGGCGGGCAGGTTCGCGCCGAGCCCGTCGGCGGACCTGCACATCGGCAATCTGCGCACCGCCGTGTTGGCCTGGTTGTTCGCCCGCGCGAGCGGACGTCGCTTCCTGATGCGTGTCGAGGATCTCGATGATCGCACCCACACCGACATCGCTGATCGCCAACTCAAGGATCTCGCGGCGTTGGGCCTGTCCTGGGACGGGCCGGCCAGCCGGCAGACCGGGCACCGACGGCGCTACGACAGCGTCGTCGAGATACTTGCCGACCGCGGACTGCTCTACCAATGTTATTGCACCCGAAGAGATATCGCCGCCGCGCCCCGAGCTCCGCATGCTCCCGAAGGCGCCTACCCCGGAACCTGCCGCGACCTCACCCAGAACCAACGAGAAATCCGTAGGCGAGAGACCGAACGCGTCCCTGCACTGCGACTGCGCACCGATACCGTCGAGTGCACCGTGCATGACCTGCTACATGGCGACTACACCGGTCTGGTCGACGACTTCGTGGTGCGCCGCGGCGACGGCGTGCCCGCCTACAACCTTGCCGTCGTCGTCGACGACGCCGCGGCCGGAGTCGATCAGGTGGTGCGCGGGGACGACCTGCTGTCCTCGTCGCCACGGCAGGCGTACCTACTGCGACTGCTCGGCCACCCGGAACCGACGTACGCCCATGTGCCGCTGGCACTCAACGAAGATGGCGCGCGACTGGCCAAGCGCGACGGCGCGGTGACCCTCGCAGAGATCGGCGTGAGTAAGGCTCTGGGCCAGATCGCCGAGTCTTTGGGCTACACGTCGGACACCGTCGACGGCATGCTCGCCGAATTTGATCCGGGCCGACTGCCGCGGTCGCCGTGGGTCTACTCGCCCCGCTGAGCGAATTTGCTCATAGCGAGATAGGCAGCGTAGACATACCGCGCAGGGTCACGTTCTGCTTGTACTGCGGCTCGGCTGCGAGGGCGGCATGCGGGAACCGCGCCGTGACCGCCGTGAGTGCGACGGTGGCTTCCAGCCGCGCCAACGGGGCGCCGATGCAGAAGTGCGGCCCCTTGCCGAAACCGAGGTGGCGAATCGCTGTGCGGCCCGGATCGAATCGGTCCGGTTCTTCGAAGGCCTCGGGGTCACGGTGCGCTGCAGCGACAAGGACGAGCATGTTGTCGCCCTTGGGGACTGTGACACTTCCCCGGTCGCTTCGCTCCAGCCCGCCGGTGACACTTCCCCGGTCGCTTCGCTCCAGCCCGCCGGCCATGTTTCCTATGGTCATGTCCTCGCCCGCGATTCTTCCCATTAGCTGCACCGGCGGGTCATAGCGCAGCGTCTCCTCGATCACCGGGGCCACCCTCGCCGGGTCGGCTGCCAGCGCCGCCCATTGCGTCGGTTCACGCAGCAGTGCCAGGATCGCGTTGGCGATCAGGTTGACAGTCGTCTCGTGTCCGGCGACCAACAGCAGATTGCACGTTGCGACGATCTCCTCCTCAGTGAGTTGATCACCGGACTCCTCCACGTGGATCAGCCCCGACATCAGGTCATCGCCGGGGTCGCGTCGGCGCTGCGTGATCAAGTCCCGCAGGTATTCACGCAACCAGCGCCCGGCCTGCATGCGCTCCTCGAGGCCGTCGCCGGCCGAACCCGTCACAGAGACAAAGGGATCCAGCGATTGCGCAAGCAGCCCTGAGGCCGCACTGAACTCCGGCTCGTCCGCCAGCGGAACGCCGAGCAGGCGACAGATCACCGCGACCGGCAGCGGGTAGGCCAGGCCAGAGATCGCGTCAAAGGAGCCGGACGAGCTGGCCTCGGCCAGCAACCCGTCGACCAGCGCCGCGATCTCGGGTTCAAGCTCCTTGACCACCTTCGGGACGAACGCCTTGCTGACCAGCCTGCGCAACCGGGTGTGATCGGGCGGGTCGAGGAACAGGAATCCGGGCGGACCGGGCGGACCCACCACCGCCCCTTCCGGATCCTCGGCGATCATTCGCTGCACGACGGTGGATTTCGTCCGGTCACTTGCCGAGGACGGGTGGCGCAGCACCTCGTCGCAGTCGGCGAACGACGTGAACACCGCGAGATTGCTCTCCGGCAGCTGCACGGGACCCTGTTCGCGGATGCGGCCGTAGTGCGGATAGGGATCGGCACGGTGGGCCGGATCGAACATCTGCAGGAGCAGCGACTGCGATTCCGCTGAAGTCGTCATGATCCCATTGTGCACAACAGAGGGTGCTGGCCAGGACGGGCGAATCTAAGCCGAGTAGTAGTGGCCCAGCACGTGCTCGCGCAACTCGTCGAATCGGCCCGTCCCGATCGAGTCCCGGATGTCGTCGACGAGCCGGATGATGAAGCGCTCGTTGTGGATCGTGCACAAGGTGGCGGCGAGGAACTCTTTGGCCTTGAACAGGTGGTGCAGGTACGCGCGGGTGTAGTGGGCGCAGGTGTAGCAGTCGCACTCGACGTCGATTGGCGTGAAGTCGCGGCGGTAGCGCGCGCCTGTGATGTTGTACCGGCCCGTCACCGAGTACACCGCCGCGTTGCGGGCGACGCGGGACGGCGACACACAGTCGAACGTGTCGATGCCCGCCTCGACGGCCGCGAACAGGTCGTCGGGTTCGCTGATGCCCAGCAGATGGCGCGGCTTGTTCTCGGGTAGCTCGCTGCAAACCCAGCCGACGATGGTCGCCAGATTCTGCTTCTCCAGTGCTCCCCCGATGCCATACCCGTCAAAGCTGAGTCCCTCGGCCGGACCGGGCGCATCGCCGATTGTCCGCAGCCCGCGGGCGGCCTGGCGGCGCAGATCCTCGTACTGTGCGCCCTGTACCACTCCGAATAGCGCCTGCGGTGGCTGGTCGGACCTCAGCGCCGACAACCGGCGATGCTCGGCCAGGCACCGCACCGCCCAGTCGTGCGTGCGTTGCACCGAGCGCTCCTGGTAGCCGCGGGTGTTGACCAGTGTGGTCAGCTCGTCGAACGCGAATATGATGTCGGCACCGAGTTGGTGCTGGATGCCGATCGACACCTCGGGGGTGAACCGGTGGGTCGATCCGTCGAGGTGGGATCGGAATGTCACGCCGTCGTCGTCGACGTGGGCGAGTCTTTCCTTGCCCTCGGCGATGATGTCGTCTGCCTGGACCCGTTCTGCGTCCATCGCCAGCACCTTGCGAAATCCGGCGCCCAGCGAGAGGACCTGGAACCCACCGCTGTCGGTAAAGGTGGGCCCAGACCAGTTCATGAAGGCCCCCAGACCCCCTGCTTCAGCGACGATGTCCGGGCCCGGCTGCAGGTACAAGTGGTATGCGTTCGCCAGAACCGCTTGGGCGCCGAGCTCTCTCATCGTCTCGGGAAGCACGGCTTTGACCGTGGCCTGAGTGCCGACCGCGATGAACGCCGGCGTGCGGATGTCACCGTGTGGAGTGCTGATTACGCCGGACCGGCCATGCCGTCCGGGGAGTTCAGCTTCCACGCGAAAGCTCGGATTGCTGAAAATCGGGTCGCCCACGTCGTAGATTCTGCACTGTGAATACACGATGGGCACTGAACGCCGGCGCCGCGGCGGCCATCCTTACCGTCGCCGGATGCTCGTCACAGCCTTCCGAGTACCAGCCGCCTCCGGGTGAACTCATCGCGGGAACGGCACAGGTGACGGTCAACGGACAGAACCTCGGGACCACCGATGCAGTGCAGTGCACTGAAGCGGGCCCGCTGGTCACCCTCACCACCGGCGATGACGGCACCGGTGTCAGGGTCCTGGTGGACACTGGTGACGGACTCGTCGTCAAGGAAGTCAGCATCCTCAACCTGGGCGGGTATACCGGTAGCTTCAACGCCGGACTGGGCGGCGAGGCGACGGCGACGATGACCGGGCGCACCTACAACTTCGAGGGAATCGCCGACGGATTCGAGACCGCCAACCCGAGCTTCCGCAGTTCCGGGACGTTCGAGATCAAGGTCTCCTGCTGACGGACTAGACCCGTCTTCCGCAGATTTTAGGAAATCGGCATGTCCTCGCTCGGGCCGCCAATCATACTGCTGGAGATGGTTCGCCGCACCCGACGGACCACGCAACAACTAAGGAGAACGTGGTGAAGCGTGGAATCACCGTCGTCGTGGGTGGCGCAGCGATCGTCATCGCCGGTCTGTCCGGCTGTTCCTCGGGCGATAAGTCCGAAACGTCGGGAGAAACCTCGTCAGCCGCCGCGGCAGAGGGCAAGAGCACGGTCACGATCGACGGTCAGGACCAAGAGGTTGCCGGCACCATCGCGTGCTCGGATATGGGTGGCAACACCAGCATCGCAATCGGCAATACGAGTACCGGTATCGGCGTCGTGGTCAGCGCCGGCGATAAGCCCACCGTCCAATCCGTCGCTCTGGGCAACGTCAACGGAGTCACGCTGGGCTACCAGAGCGGCGTCGGAGAGGGCGACGCCAAGGTCGAGAAGGATGGCAGCACCTACAAGGTCTCCGGAACCGCGACAGGCATCGACATGGCCAACCCGATGCAGCCGGTAAACAAGCCGTTCGAGATCGAGGTTTCCTGCCCGTAGCAGGGCCGACCGGGGGCCAGGCCGGAATGTCAGGCCAGAATGTCAGGCGGGGGTCGGGAATCAGGTGGGCTTATAGCCGGCGGCCGACTCCCGTAGCTGCCAGATCTGCTCGGGGCAGAGTTCCTCGGCAGCCTGGTTGATCAGGTACCCGGCCTGGTAGTAGTCGGCGTTCTGGAAGTCGGACTTCACCTGGTTGACGAGCTCGGTGTAGCTCATCTTGTCTCCCACCCGGATGCAGATGGACTGCCCATAGACGACCGCGGCCTCAGCGTTTGGGAAGTTGTAGCCGGGGCGGACGAGGGTGGTGATCAAAAAGCCCAATTCGTCGGCGTTGGCGGTCGAGGCTGCGAAAAGGCCGCTCACCGACACCATTCCAGACATCAATCCCACCGACAACACGCGTACCAGCGACTTCATGAAATGAGACCATACGCCTTGCGGCGCTAACAGGTGGCGATTGCCTCCAATATTGCGTACGAGCGACGATCAATTTCTCGCGCACAAGGCTCAGTTTCGAGCTGAGCCCACTGGCGGCGGCCCGCCCCGCCCGACTCTTTGCGACAGCCACCCGCCTATCCCCTGCGGATCTGCGACGTGGTCCGGCCGCACCCTACGCATCGCTGCCCGCACCGCCATGGAGGCCTCACAAGTGGCTGGGTCCTGGAGTACCACTCGACCCCCCGCCGCTTTCACAACCTCACAGCCGAGGGCACCGTCTTCATTCGCACACGAAAGAAGAACTACTGTAACCGAATTGACGAGTTCGGCTGCGCTGGTGAACGCTACATCGATCGATGGCCGAGAGTACGGGACGGGCGCGTCCAAGCTCAAGTGAGCACGGACGCCCGAGCCAGTCCCGTACGGAGCGACAGGAGTCGGCGGTTCCCGCAACAGCGTTCGGGTATTGCCGACCAAGAAGTGATAACCAGCTGGAGCAACCGTCACCACACCCGGCGGACAGGTCCACGGACTATCGCCGGGTTCCTGAATCGGAATCTTGGTGTAGGTCTGGAGTACTTCGACCAGCGGTGAGTCCCGCGGCGAGCGGTGCAGCACCACCAAGACGATGCTGCTCAGTGGGTGTTCGAACGTGTGAAAAATAGCTTCTAGCGC